>DOWQ01000661.1 GCA_003519485.1 Streptomyces sp.
TGCCCGCCACCCCGGAGCTGCTCGCGCAGGTCGCCGCCCTGCCGCCGGCCACCGACGCCCCCGGGGTGGACGAGACGCGCGCGGCGCAGTCCGAACGCGAGTACGGGCTGCGCCGGCTGCTGCGCGGCTTCCGCGCGCCTCTGCTGCTCAGCCTGTTGCTGCTGGTCGTCGACGCGGGGGCCGGACTGCTGCTCCCGGTCCTGATCCGGCACGGCATCGACGAAGGCGTGCAGCAACTCGCCCTCGGCGCGGTCTGGGTCGCCTCCGCGCTCGCGCTGGTCGTCGTGCTCGCCCAGTGGACCGCCCAGATCGGCGGCACCCGGCTGACGGGCCGTACGGGTGAGCGCATCCTCTACACCCTGCGTGTGAAGATCTTCGCGCAGCTCCAGCGGCTCGGCCTCGACTACTACGAGCGCGAGCTGACCGGCAAGATCATGACTCGGATGACCACGGACGTGGACGCCCTGTCCACCTTCCTCCAGACGGGTCTGGTCACGGCGGTCGTCTCCCTCTTCACCTTCCTGGGCATCCTCGTCGCGCTGCTCGTCATCGACCTCCAACTGGCGCTCGTCGTCTTCGCGTCGCTGCCGATCCTGATCATCGGCACGTTCTTCTTCCGGCGGTCGAGCGTCAAGGCGTACGAGCTGGCGCGCGAGCGGGTCAGTGTCGTCAACGGCGACCTCCAGGAGAGCGTCGCCGGGCTGCGCATCCTGCAGGCGTTCCGCCGCGAGGACGTCGGCATCCGCCGGTTCACCGAGCACAGTGACGGCTACCGCCGGGCGCGGGTGCGCGGACAGTTCCTGATCTCGGTCTACTTCCCCTTCGTGCAGCTCCTGTCGTCCGTGGCCGCGGCGGCCGTACTGATGGTCGGCGCGGGCCGGGTGGCCGGCGGGACGCTCACGGCCGGCGCGCTCATCGCGTACCTGCTCTACATCGAACTGTTCTTCGCGCCGGTGCAGCAGCTGTCGCAGGTGTTCGACGGCTACCAGCAGGCGTCGGTCTCGCTGGGGCGCATCCAGGAACTGCTGCGTGAGCCGACCACCACGGCCGAGGCCGAACACCCGCGCGAGGTGCACGAGCTGCGCGGCGAGATCGCCTTCGAGGACGTGCACTTCCGTTACAGCTCCGGTGACGGCGAGCCGGAGGAGGCGCTGTCGGGCATCGATCTGCGCATCCCGGCCGGGCAGACGGTGGCCTTCGTCGGCGAGACGGGCGCGGGGAAGTCCACGCTCGTCAAGCTCGTCGCCCGTTTCTACGACCCGTCCTCGGGCGCGGTCCTGGCCGACGGCACGGACCTGCGCGAGCTGGATCTGGCCGGCTACCGGCACCGGCTGGGCGTCGTCCCGCAGGAGCCGTACCTCTTCCCGGGCACGCTGCGCGACGCCATCGCGTACGGCCGTCCCGGCGCGACGGACGCGGAAGTGGAAGCCGCGGCGCGGGCGGTGGGGGCGCACGACATGGTCGCCTCGCTCGACGGCGGCTATCTCCACCAGATCGCCGAGCGCGGGCGCAATCTCTCCGCCGGGCAGCGGCAGCTGATCGCGCTGGCCCGCGCCGAGCTGGTCGATCCGGACGTGCTGCTCCTGGACGAGGCGACCGCCGCGCTCGACCTGGCGACAGAAGCCCTGGTCAACCAGGCGACGGACCGGCTGGCCGGCAAGCGGACCACCCTCGTCGTCGCGCACCGGCTCACCACCGCGGCCCGCGCGGACCGCGTCGTGGTGATGGACCACGGCCGTGTCGTGGAGGACGGCACCCATACCGAACTGCTCGCCGGGGACGGGCCGTACGCCCGGCTCTGGAAGGCCTTCGCTGGTGAACCGGAGGGCGCGGTCGCGTAACCGGAAGGGAAAGCCGAGTGTCTTTGATACCGAAGAGAAACTCGACGTGACGTAGACCTGACGCCGCCGGACGGGGAGACTCAGGACTTGCGCCGCGCCCGGTCCGCCGGGCGCGGCGAGTTGTCATCCGGAGTTGAAGGCGGTATTGCAGTGCGACGGCGGTTCCTCGGTCTCATAGCGGCGGGTGTGTCGACCACCATGGCGTTGACCCTCTCGGCCTGCGGCGAAGACGCATCGGCCGGCGGCGGTGACGTCACCCTCAAGCTGATCGTCACCGAGTACGGTGACCGCTCGGGCACCAGCTCCAAGCGGTACTGGGACCAGCTGATCGGCGAATTCCAGTTCAAGCACCCCAATATCGCGGTCGACGTCGACATCTACGACCGGGGCGAGGTCGACCGCAAGGTCGCCGCCCTGGTCAAGGACGGGCGGGCGCCGGACATGGCGCAGATCTCGACCTACGCCGACTACGCGGCCGACGACCAGCTCTACAGCGCGGACGAGCTGCTCTCGATCCCCGCACAGGCCGACTTCGTGTCCGCTGTCGCCGAGGCGGGCGAGGCCGACCGCCGGCAGTACGGCATGCCGTTCGTCGCCAGCACGCGGGTGTTCTTCTACAACAAGGACCTGCTCGCGCAGGCCGGTATCGAGAGCCCGCCGAAGACCTGGGAGGAGCTCCGGGCCGACGCGATCGCGCTCAAGCAGTCCGGCGTCAAGTCGCCGTACGGGCTGGCGCTCGGGCCGGAGGAGCCGCAGGCCGAGACGCTCAACTGGATGCTCAGCGGCGGCGGCGGCTACACCGACGAGATCGGCGCCTACACCATCGACGCACCGGAGAACATCCGGGCGTTCGAATGGCTGCGGGACGAGATGGTCGGCAAGGGGCTCACCAACCCCACTCCCGGCGAGGCCGACCGCCGGGACGTCTACGACGCCTTCGTCCGCGGCGACGTCGCCATGGTCAACGGCCACCCGACGCTGATGCAGCTGGCCAGGGAGGGCGGCATCGACTTCGGAATGGCGCCGCTGCCCGGGAAGGACGGCGAGTCCGAGGCGACGACCGGTGTCGCCGACTGGATGACGGCGTTCAAGAAGAACGGGCACCGCGAGGAGATCGGCGAATTCCTCGACTTCGCCTACAGCACGAAGAACGTGCTGAAGTTCGCGGCGCAGTACGACCTGCTGCCGGTGACCAACTCCGCCTTCGACGCGATGCGCGCCGACAAGACGCACAAGGACGTCTGGGAGTTCCTCGACCAGCTGCGCACCGCCCAGCTCTACCCCGTGGACAAGGTGTCCTGGGGCCCGACGGTCCGCAGCCTCCGCGAGAACATCGGCGGCACGGTGGAGCGGAACGGCGACCCGGGCAGCGTGCTGTCCCAACTCCAGCGCGAGGCGGAGACGACGGAGAACGCCGGCTCATAGCCCCCGCCCGCTGCCGGGTCTGGCGGCGGGGGTGCCGCCCCGGTAGGTTCTCGGCGACCTACGCGAATACAGGGGAGGGTGAATGCGCAAGGCGTGCAGATGGCTGCTGGCGCTCACGATGCTCATAGGCACCGTGAGTCTCGGCGGTGCGTCGGCGGTCGCGGCCACAGCCGCGGAGCCGGCCACCACGGACATCAAGGACCGGATCCTCGCGATCCGGGGGATGAGCCTCATCGAGGAGAAGCCGGTCGAGGGCTACCGGTACTTCGTCCTCAACTACACCCAGCCGGTCGATCACCGGCGCCCGCACAAGGGCACCTTCCAACAGCGGATCACGCTGCTGCACAAGGCCACCGACCGCCCGACGGTCTTCTTCACCTCCGGCTACAACGTCTCCACCAACCCGAGCCGCAGCGAGCCCACCCGGATCGTGGACGGCAACCAGGTGTCGATGGAGTACCGCTTCTTCACCCCGTCCCGGCCCGACCCGGCCGACTGGTCGAAGCTGGACATCTGGCAGGCCGCCAGCGACCAGCACCGCATCCACCGGGCCCTGAAGAAGATCTACAGCGAGAACTGGCTCGCCACCGGCGGCAGCAAGGGCGGCATGACCGCCACCTACTTCCGCCGCTTCTACCCGGACGACATGGACGGCACCGTCGCCTATGTCGCGCCCAACGACGCGCGGAACGACGAGGACTCGGCGTACGACCGGTTCTTCGACCGGGTCTCCACGCAGGAGTGCCGCGACGCGCTCGAAGCCGTGCAGCGCGAGGCCCTCGTCCGCCGTGACGAGATCGTCGACCGCTACGAGGAGTGGGCGTACGAGAACGGCGCCACCTTCACCACCGTCGGCAGCGCCGACAAGGCGTACGAGAACGTGGTCCTCGACCTGGTGTGGGCCTTCTGGCAGTACAGCTCCGAGGCCGACTGCGCCGAGGTGCCGAAGCCGACCGCCTCGACCGACGTGATCTACGACTACGTCGACTCGATCTCCGGCTTCTCCTTCTACACCGACCAGGGCCTCGCGCCCTACACGCCGTACTTCTACCAGGCGGGCACCGAGCTCGGTTCGCCGTCCTTCGAGACGGCCCACCTGGACGACCTGCTGCGCTACCCCGGCATCTACCAGCCGCGCAGCTACGTCCCGCGGGACATCCCGATGACGTGGCGGGACAACGTCATGAAGGACGTCGACCGCTGGGTGCGGAACCGCGGCGAGCAGATGCTGTTCGTCTACGGCGAGAACGACCCGTGGGGCGCCGAACCGTTCCGCCTCGGCAAGGGCTCGGAGGACTCCTACGTCTTCACCGCGCCCGGTGCCAACCACGGCGCGAACGTCGCCGGGCTGGTCGGCCCGGAGCGGGACAAGGCCACGGCCGAGATCCTGGAGTGGGCGGGAGTGGCATCGCCCGAGGTCCGGCGGGACGCCTCCGAGGCGGAGCCGCTGGCGAAGCGGGACGCCGGGCTCGACCGGCAGGCCGACGAGCGACGGCACGTGCTGCGTCCGTAGCGGTACCCCGGACACTCGCACCGCCGACGGGCGGGCGCCGCGGAGGACAACCCCGGTGCCCGCCCGTACGCGTGGCGGGTGCGTGAACCGGGTGCGTGACCGGGTGCGTGCCCTCGGTGCGCGAACCGGTGCGTGAGCCGGCTGAGGTGATGCGGCCGGCGCGCTGCGGGCCGCGTGACCCCGGCGCGGGGCGTAAGCGGGGCGACCCCGGTTCGTGGCCAGGG
>DOWQ01000085.1 GCA_003519485.1 Streptomyces sp.
CGCCCGACGGGCGCGCGCCGAGTCGTACCATCGGCAGCTATGGACGCCCCGTACGACAGCACTGACACCGGCACCGACGTGGACACCGGCACCGGCCCCGGTTCCGGCCTCGGTACCCGCACCGGCACCGGCAGCGGAATCAGCGCCCGCAGCGGCAGTGAAAGCGGCATCCGCGCCGCGACGGTCTCCGCCGGAGCACCCGCCGCCACCGGCGCGCAGCTCACCGTGGGCACCCCCGACGCGATGCGCGAGCTGGGCCGCCGCCTGGCCGGGCTGCTGCGCATGGGGGACCTCGTGCTGCTCAGCGGGCGGCTGGGCGCGGGCAAGACGACGCTGACGCGCGGCTTGGGGGAGGGCCTGGACGTGCGGGGCGCGGTGACGTCCCCGACCTTCGTCATCGCCCGGGTGCACCCGTCGCTGCACGGCGGCCCGCCGCTGGTGCACGTCGACGCGTACCGGCTGGGCGGCGGGCTCGACGAGATGGAGGACCTCGACCTCGACGTCTCGCTGCCGGAGTCGGTGGTGGTCGTGGAGTGGGGCGAGGGCAAGGTCGAGGAACTGTCGGAGGACCGGCTGCACGTGGTGATCGGGCGCGCGGAGGGTGCGCCGGGCGCGGAAGGCCCCGCGAGCCCGCCGCTGGACGAGGCCGCCGCAGCGGACGACGTACGCGAGGTGACGGTGACCGGCGTCGGCTCCCGCTGGGCCGGGACGGACCTGTCGGCGGCCCTGGCGGGCTGAGCCCGCTCCCTCCCTGCGGCACACTCAGCACCCGCGCGCTCCGTGCCGACGCCCGGGGTGTGCCGGCCTGCCTCGCCCACCCCGCACACCTCGTGCGGTCCCGGGACCCACCGGTCGTACCCGCCCGTATCGCTGTCCGCGACACGGCCCGCATGTCCTTCGGGTGTACGTTCCGACAAGGCGTCGGTAAATTGTTGCGCCGACGGCTGCGAGCGTGGTCACATGGACTGTGACACCGTGGTTAGGTCTACCTAACTCGGACTGTGACGCCCACACGAGGAACCCGGGAGGCACCATGCCGAGCCATGAGCCCGACGCTGCCGCGCCGAAGCCGGACGCCACGGGCGAGAAGCAGTCGCCGTCGATGAGTGAGCTGCTCGCCGCGTGTGCGGCGGCGACCGCCGTGTCCACCCCGCCCTCGGAGTCCGAAGAAGCCGGGGCCGGACAGGCCGAGCAGGACGACGACACCGCCGACAGCCGCCCGGGGTGCCGGGCAGCCTGAGCCGACGGGCGGGCAACCGCGCGACGCCCCTCCTGCACCGCACGCTCCGCAGCAAGCGCAAGCCGTACGTCCCGCCGGCCGAACCGTCAGCCGACGACGATGACCTTGGTACCGGCCTGCGCGAACTTCCACATGGCCGCGCCGTCCTCGCGCGTCTCCCGGATGCCGCCCGTCCTGTCCTGGGCGTCGGCGTCGGGGGTCGAGCCGTCCACCGCGGCGCTGAAGCCGATCACCACGCCGTCGACGCTCGTGAACACCACCGAGTGCTCGATCGGCACCCCGTCCGAACCGACGAGGCTCTCCGCGCGGGACGTCACCGCGTACTCGCCCGGCGGCGGGTCCACGGGGCTCGGCGCGACCTCGTAGGTACGGACGGCCCGGTCGCTCTCGTCCACCAGCCACACCCGCCGCTCGCTCAGCGAGTAGACGACGCGCAGCCCGGTGCCGGAGTCCGCGGGGACGGCCGACCGCTGCTTGCCGTCGCTCTCCGCGCCGGGCTTCGGTGTGCTGCCGGGGTCCGGGGACGCCGAGGCGCTCGGGCGGTCCTTGACGGGCGGGCTGTCGGGGATGCCGGCGGACGCCTGGTAGGCCAGGAAGCCGACCACCCCGAGGGCCGCCGCGGTGAGCCCGGCCACGATCGTCCCCGAGCTGCTCACTGACACCTGCGCGACCACCTTTTCGTACCGCGTACGTCCCTGGGCGGCCGACGTTAGCACCGCGCGCCGCGCGTCGCCGTGCCCGGCGGACCGCGCGGGCCGCACCGCCTGTTCGAGCGCGGACCCGCGGGTTGTTCAAGATCGAACCCGCCACCCGTTCGAGTGCAAACCTCTGGGGCGCTGGGCTGCCCCCGGGCGTGCTGGATGCGGACCGGATGGACCGGCAACAGGGCGGTACGGCCCCTCCGTGACCGGCGAAGGGGGACACGCACCAGAGAGACGGCACCGGCCTCACCGACAGGCACCGACCGGCAAACCGGCCGGGCAGTCGGGCAACAACGGGAGGGGACGGGGCCGCAGGGAGGGGCCTGGAACAATTCCGTGTATTTGTGGCCGCAGCGAGGCCGAGGAAAAGAACACCGGCTTCACCGGCCGTAAATATGCGGTGGAAGGCCCCTCCCGGAGGCCCCGGCCCCGGCACCCACGAGCACTCCGGCCCCGGAACCAGGGTTCCCGAACCCGCCCTCACGGGCTCCCCGGTCCCACCGCCCGCCCCCGCCCCGCCCCCGGTTGTCCACAGGACGGGACGGGCCCCCGGCGGCGCGCCGTAGGCTGTACGTGTGCTGCTGCTCGCTCTTGACACCGCCACCCCTGCCGTCACCGTCGCCCTGCACGACGGTGAACACGTCCTCGCCGAGTCCTGCCAGGTCGACCCGCGACGCCATGGGGAGCTGCTGCTGCCCGCCGTCGACCGGGTGCTGGGCGAGGCCGGGGTGACGCTCGGTTCGCTGACCGGCATCGTGGTCGGCGCGGGCCCCGGGCCGTACACCGGGCTGCGGGTCGGACTGGTGACGGCGGCCACCTTCGGCGCCGTGACCGGTGCCCCCGTGTACGGGCTGTGCAGCCTCGACGGCATCGCCTACGCCGCCGGACAGGCGGGGCTCGACACCGGCGGCGGCGCCTTCACGGTCGCCACCGACGCCCGCCGCAAGGAGGTCTACTGGGCCCGGTACGCCGACCCGCGGACCCGGATCACCGAGCCGGCCGTCGACCGGGCCGCCGAGATCGCGGGCCTGCTCGGGGACGGCCCCGTGATCGGGGCGGGCGCGCTTCTCTACCGGGACGTCTTCGGCCACGTACCGGGCGAGGGCGAGGTGCCCGGGAGTCAGTCCGCGGCCGCGCTGGCCGCCCTCGCCGCCGAGCGGCTCGCCGCCGGGGACCCGGAGTTCCTGGCGAGCGCGGCGGAGCCGGTCCGGCCGCTCTATCTGCGCCGGCCGGACGCCCAGGTGCCCGCGAACTACAAGGTGGTCACGCCGAAGTGACGTTCGACGGTACGGCGGCGGCCGTGGTGTCCCTGCGCGAGATGCGCTGGTGGGACATCGGGCCGGTGCTGGATCTGGAGCACGAGATGTTCCCGGACGACGCTTGGTCGGCGGGCATGTTCTGGTCCGAGCTGGCGCACGCCCGCGGCACCCGCGCCACTCGGCGCTACGTCCTCGCCGAGGAAGCGGAGTCCGGGCGGCTGGTCGGCTACGGCGGGTTCGCCGCGGTCGACGGCACCGGCGACGTACAGACCATCGCCGTCGTCCGCGAGCACTGGGGCTCGGGTCTCGGCGCCCGGCTGCTTACCGAACTGCTCGGCGCCGCCACCGACTTCGAGTGCCACGAGGTGCTCCTGGAGGTGCGCGTCGACAACACCCGTGCCCAGCGCCTCTACGAGCGCTTCGGCTTCCAGCCCATCGGCTTCCGCCGCGGCTACTACCAGCCGGGGAACGTCGACGCGCTGGTCATGCGCCGTACCGAACCGGCGCCCGCCGCGGACGGCGCCCGCGACATCCGACCCGCAGAAGCAGACGAACAGGGAAGCACCATCCATGGCTGACGAGCCTCTTGTCCTCGGTATCGAGACCTCCTGCGACGAGACCGGCGTCGGCATCGTCCGCGGCCGCACCCTCCTCGCCGACGCCGTGGCCTCCAGCGTCGACGAGCACGCCCGCTTCGGCGGGGTCGTGCCGGAGGTCGCCAGCCGCGCCCACCTGGAGGCGATGGTCCCGACCATCCAGCGGGCGCTCGAGGAGGCCGGGGTCGCCCCCTCGGACCTCGACGGCATCGCGGTCACGGCCGGCCCCGGCCTGACGGGCGCGCTGCTCGTCGGCGTATCGGCGGCCAAGGCGTACGCCTACGCCCTCGGCAAGCCGCTCTACGGCGTCAACCACCTCGCTTCGCACATCTGTGTGGACCAGCTGGAGCACGGCGCGCTGCCCGAGCCGACCATGGCACTGCTCGTCTCCGGCGGTCACTCCTCGCTGCTGCTCGCGCCCGACATCACCTCGGACGTACGGCCGCTCGGCTCGACCATCGACGACGCGGCGGGCGAGGCGTTCGACAAGGTGGCCCGGGTGCTGAACCTCGGCTTCCCCGGCGGTCCCGCCATCGACCGGATCGCCCGCGAGGGCGACCCGGACGCCATCGCCTTCCCGCGCGGTCTCACCGGCCCGCGCGACGCTGTCTACGACTTCTCCTTCTCCGGCCTGAAGACCGCCGTCGCCCGCTGGATCGAGGCCAAGCGCAGCGCGGGCGAGGAGGTGCCGGTCGCGGACGTGTCGGCGTCGTTCCAGGAGGCCGTCGCGGACGTCCTCACCCGTAAGGCCGTACGAGCCTGCAAGGACAACGGGGTCGGCCATCTGATGATCGGCGGCGGCGTGGCGGCGAACACCCGGCTGCGGGCCATGGCCGCCCGGCGCTGCGAGGACGCGGGCATCACGCTGCGCGTACCGCGTCCGAAGCTCTGCACCGACAACGGTGCGATGGTCGCCGCGCTCGGCGCGGAGATGGTCTCCCGGGGCCGGGCGGCCTCCGACTGGGACCTCTCGGCGGACTCGTCCCTCCCGGTGACAGTGGCGCACGTTCCGGGACGCGCCCACGCGCACGCCCACACGCACGAGCCGATCCAGGGCAACCTGTACCCATGACTGTCGCACTGATGTGGGAAGCCCGTGCCGTCGAGGGACGCGACGCGGAGCTGCTGGAGTGGGTCCGGGAGCAGTGGCTCGACGGGGATCCGCTGCGCCGCGAGATCTTCGGGGCCAAGGAGGACCGGGTGCTGGTGATCACGTGGTGGGACGCCTCCTTCGAGGACGAGCTGCCCGAACTGCCGGAGCCCGGCCCGGATCTGGTGTCCCGTCCGGTGCACCGCTGGCGTTTTGAATCGCTGGACCTGGCCTGACGGCCCGTATGCCCGGGCCGCCCGGCGGCGCGCGCCTCGCCCGCCGGCACTGCCGCTGCCGCGTTCGCCTCGCCCGCTTCCGCCGCTGCCTCCCCCGGTGACGG
>DOWQ01000582.1 GCA_003519485.1 Streptomyces sp.
ACGAACATGAACGCGAACTCGAGGGGCTCGGTCACGCCGGTGAAGAACGACGCGAGCGCGCCGGCGAGCATGAGGGAGCCGACGGTCTTCTTGCGCTTGCTGTCCGCGCGCAGCCAGATGGCGAGCGCGGCGCCGGGGAGGCCGAACATCATGATCGGGAANNGGCAGGGCGAACATCATGATCGGGAAGAACCCGCCCTGGTACTGGCCGACGACGCCCACGACGTCGCAGGAGCCGTTGGCCCAGATGCCGGGGCAGCTGGCGGCGTCGGTGGCGGCCTGGGCCGCGGCGATCGTCGCGCCGCCGCCGAGGAACTTGCCGATGTCGTTGATGCCGATGACGTCGAACCAGAAGATCGAGTTCAGCGCGTGGTGGAGACCCGTCGGGATGAGGAGGCGGTTGACGAAGCCGTAGATGCCGGCGCCGATCGCGCCCATGCCCTGAATCCACTCGCCGAAGCTGAACAGCGCGCCGTAGAGCAGCGGCCACACGAAGTAGAGGATGCCGGCGAGCGCGATCGCGAAGATGGCGGTCATGATCGGCACGAGGCGGCGGCCGGAGAAGAACGCCAGGAAGTCGGGCAGCTTCGTCGAGTGGAACTTGTTGTAGGTCCAGGCGGCGAGGACGCCGACGAGGATGCCGACGCGGACGGTGCCGACGCCGCCGATGACAGCGGCGAGCGCTTCGGGGCCGCCGAGGCCGGGTCCGAGGCGCAGTCCGAGGAGGAGAGGGCCGGGACCGGCACGGCCACCGCCGGTGAGGAGGCCTCGCTGATCATGGCCGGCAGCCCGGACGACGTCCTGGACCTCTGGCTCGGCGGGCTGGAGACCGTACTCGCCGACGCCGCCGCACCGGACCTCGCGGACCTCGTCGAGAGCATCACCGAGGGCGGCGACCTCGACCTCGACGGGCTCGACTGGGACCCGGACCAGGAGGCCGACGCCCTCGACGAGGTGCTCGCCAACCTCTACCTGCTCACCGCCCTGGAAGCCGGGGAGAAGCCGGCCGTGCCGCTGCCCGCGCTCGCCGCCTCCGTGGTCGTCCCGGACGACATGGAGGAGCCGACGGACGCCGTGCTCGAAGAGGTGTCCGAGGTGATGATGCGGCTGGACGACCAGTTCCGGCTGCTGGAGCCCATCGGCCTGGTCGAGTACCAGCCCGTCGACGAGGCGCTCATCCAGGAGTTCGACGAGCAGGACGAGCCCGGGGTCGAACCCCTGGAAACCGCCGGGCTCGACGAGGAGGACGTCTCCCGCTACGGCATGGTCCGGCTGACCCCGCTCGGCCTGTACGGCGTACGGGCCCGGATGCTCGACGCGGGCCTGACCGCACCCGTCGTGGGGGAGCTCGCCGACAAGGGTGCGGACGTCCTGCTGGACCTGCTCCCCGGCTACCCCGAGGCGGCCGCGCAGAGCGAGGTCGAGCAGTGGCTGCTCCGGCGCGGGCCCGCGGAGGCGGCGCGCGAACTCCTCGCCGCGGGCCGCGGCGACGACCGGGCCGCGCCGCTGCGCAGGCTCGGCTGCCAGCAGGCGCTCTCCCTGGTCGGGCGGGAGGCCGAGCCGGTCCTCCGGGAGGTGCTCGGAGACCGGCAGCTGGGCGGGCTCGCCCGGGTCTGGCTCGCGGAGCACGGCGCGCGCGATGTGCCCGAGCCGCCGGAGGAGATGGTCTTCTGGCTGACGGTCGACACCATCGCGGCACAGCTGGGCGCGGACGGCGACTCCGCCGAGCTGGAAGCTCTTGTCGAGGGGCTGGTGGGACAGCACAACGGCTTTTTCGAGACGGCCTGGCGGGTGGACCACCCGGCGACCGGGGACGTACTGGAGGCGATGGGCCGGCTGCACCCGGACCGCAAGATCGCCAAGGAGGCCCGCAAGGCCGCCTTCAAGGCGCGGTCCCGGCTGGGCTAGGCGGCGGGCGGTCTCCGGCCTGCTCGTGTGCGGGGTGGGGCGGGACGGGACGGGGGTGGTGCGTGGTCACCGTGTTCGACGGTGTCGCGGCGTCGCTGCCGGTGTGCGTGCCGTGAGGGCCGTACGGTGCCGCGGTGCCGGGTTCGTTTCGGTGCCGGGGCCGGGCCCTCCGGAGGGGGGTCCTCCACCGCATATTTACGGCCGCGGAGCCCGGGAGCGAGTCGGTACGGCCTGGACGCGTCCACAAATACACGGAATTGTTCCGGACCCCCCTCCTGCGGACCCGTCCCCTCCCGCCCGCTGCCGTGTGCGGGGCCGTTCCTCGTTGGCTGGATCTACGGCGGGTTCTGTCGCGGGTTCCGCCGCTCATGGCTCGCCTGATGGGCGAACGCCCTTCGGGTCGTGTTCAACCTGCGTTCGGACAGGCACGGCAGCGTGGTCCCAGCAGGACAGGGACTATCCGGCCACGCAGGAGATGATGATGCCGCTCACCCGCAGGGACTTCGCGAAGGGCTCCGCCTACGCCGGTGCGGGCGTGGCTCTCGCCGGCAGTGTCGGCGTGCTGGCCTCCGCCGCACCCCGGCCCGCACCCGGCGAGGCGGCCGAGACCGCCGTGCCCGAGCAGGACGGCTCCGTGTTCGGTTACGGGCCGCTCCAGGCCGACCCGGACGGCATTCTCGCGCTCCCCGCCGGCTTCTCGTACCGGATCATCACCCGGACCGGCGTCACCAAGCTCGAGTCCGGCGAGTCGACCCCCTCCAACCACGACGGCACAGCCGCGTTCGAGGGCCCGCGCGGGGTCACCTTGCTGGTCAACAACCACGAGCTGGACGGTCCGCGGTCCGAGACGGAATACCCGGTACCGCTCGCCGACGGGCTCGTCTACGACCCCGCCGCCCCCGGCGGCTGCACGGTCGTCGAGGTCCACCGCGGCGGCGAGGTCGCCGAGTGGGTCGGCATCGCCGGTACGGCCAACAACTGCGCGGGCGGCGTCACGCCCTGGGGCACCTGGCTGACCTGCGAGGAGAATTCCGACCGGGCCGGCGAGAACGGCATGACCAAGGACCACGGCTACGTCTTCGAGGTCGACCCCCAGGACCGCCGGGCCAACCGTGACCCGAAGCCCATCAAGGCGCTGGGCCGGTACGACCACGAGGCCGTCGTCGTCGACCCCAAGCGCGGCCACATGTATCTCACCGAGGACGCCGACGAGCCCAACGGCCTCTTCTTCCGCTGGGTGCCGCCGCAGGACTTCGAGCACGGCCGCGGCCGGCTGAGGACGCTCGCCGACGACGCCGGTGTGCTGCAGGCGCCCATGTGCTACGACTCCGGCGGCCGGTTCGTCGACGACCTCTCGCGCGCGACCCGCCCCGGCACCGTCTACGGCGTCGACTGGGTGGACGTGCCGGACCGGGACGCCCGGACCGTGTCGGTGCGGGAGCAGTTCGGTGACGGCGACATCACCCGGGCCCGCAAGCTCGAGGGCATGTGGTGGGCCGACGGAGGGGCGTACCTCGTCTCCTCCTACGCCCGCGACGAGAGCCCGGGCGTCCCGCACGACGGCCAGGTCTGGTTCTACGACCCCAAGCGGCGCACCCTGACCCTCAAGGTGCTGCTAGGGATCAACGCCGAGCCCGCCGAGGACGGTGCTTTCGACGGCCCCGACAACATCACCGTCTCGCCCTACGGCGGCCTGATCATCTCCGAGGACGGCGAGGGCATTCAGCACCTCTTCGGGGCCACGGACGACGGCCGGACCTACCCGATCGCGCGGAACGACCTCGACATCGGCACGGCCGGAAAGCCGAAGTTCAGCGAGCTCACCGGCGTCGTCTTCGGGCCCGACGGGAAGACGCTCTACGCCAACATCCAGAACCCCGGGATCATGGTGGCCATCACCGGCCCCTGGCGCCGGCTCCGCTGACGCCCTGCGGCCTCCGGCCTCGGGCGGTCCCGCCCGGGCCCGGCGGCTCACGCCTCAACCGCGAAGGCGGCCCCGCACCGGTGCGGGGCCGCCTTCGCGGTGGGCTGCGGGCTCAGAGAGCCTTGCCGCCCGGCTTGACCATCCCGCGGACCGTGCGGGAGTCCACGTACTCGCCCATCGCGGTCATCTCCCACTCGCCCGAGAACTGCCGGATGAGCTTGCACATCATCACGCCCGTGCGCGGCTCGGCCCCGGTGAGGTCGAAGCGCACCAGCTCCTGGCCGGCCGCGTCGAGGAGCCGGCAGTACGCCTTGGCGACCTCGGTGAACTTCTGTCCGGAGAAGGAGTTCACCGTGAACACCAGCGCCGTCACCTGCGCCGGGACATCGCCAAGGTGCACGGTGATGGCCTCGTCGTCCCCGCCGCCCTCGCCGGTGAGGTTGTCACCGGAGTGCTGGATGACACCGTTGAGGATGGAGAGCTTGCCGAAGTAGCAGGAGTCGACCTTCTTGCGGTCCGGGCCGTAGGCGATGACGGACGCGTCGAGGTCGATGTCCTTGCTGCGGTACGCAGGCTCCCAGCCGAGGCCCATCTTCACCGAGGTCAGCAGCGGGCGCCCGCCCTTGACCAGGGAGACGGTCTGGTTCTTCTGGAGGCTGACCTTGCCCTTGTCCAGATTGATCTTGCCGGCGCCGGGCGCCGGGGCTGCGGGCGGCGCCGGCGGCGCGGGCGGGGCCGTAGCAGCCACTGGGGGCGCGGGCGG
>DOWQ01000695.1:0-3538 GCA_003519485.1 Streptomyces sp.
GGGAGCGCCGACGGCGACGGACGCGCCCCCGACGGTGGCGGTCACGCCGATGCCGGGTGCGGAGGAGAAGTCGTGCGCGTCCGGCAGCGGCAGGTCGCGCTCGCGGGCTGCGCGGACGATCGCGCGGGCGAGCGGGTGTTCACTGGGGCGTTCGGCCGCTGCGGCCAGCGTCAGCAGGGCGTCCTCGTCCAGGCCGGTGCCGGCCAGCGGGTGTACGGCGGTGACGCGGGGCGTGCCCTCGGTGAGGGTGCCCGTCTTGTCCAGCGCGACGGCGTCGGTCCGGCCGAGGCTCTCCATGACGACGGCCGACTTCACCAGGACGCCGTGGCGCCCGGCGTTGGCGATGGCGGACAGCAGCGGCGGCATCGTGGCCAGCACCACCGCGCACGGCGAGGCGACGATCATGAAGGTCATCGCCCNNGCCAGGGTGGCGACGACCATGCCGATCGAATACCGCTGCTCCACCTTCTCGATGAACAGCTGCGTCGGCGCCTTCGTCTCGGACGCCTCGGCGACCATGGCCACCACCCGGGCGATCACCGAGTCGGAGGCGTCGCGTTCGACCTTCACCCGCAACGCGCCGGTGCCGTTGAGGGTTCCGGCGAACACCTCGTCGCCGGGTCCCTTGGCGACCGGCAGCGGCTCGCCCGTGATGGTGGCCTGGTCGACCTCGCCGGTGCCGTCCAGCACCCGGCCGTCGGCGCCGATCCGCTCGCCGGGCCGGACCAGGACGAAGTCCCCGATCACGAGGTCCGCGGTGGCCACGCTCTCCTCGCTGCCGTCGTCCGCCAGCCGGGTGGCGGTGGCCGGTGCGAGGTCGAGCAGGCCGCGGACCGAGTCCTCGGTACGGGCCGTGGCCAGTGCCTCCAGCGCCCCGGAGGAGGCGAAGATGACGATCAGCAGCGCGCCGTCCATCACCTGCCCGATCGAGGCCGCGCCGATCGCGGCGACGATCATCAGCAGGTCCACGTCCAGGGTCTTCTCCCGCAGCGCCCGGAGGCCGGCCAGGGCCGGCTCCCAGCCGCCCGTCCAATAGGTGACGGCGTACAGCGGGCCCCAGACCCACCAGGCAGCGCCCGCCAGTTGTGCGACGAGCCCCAGCCCGAAGGCGAGCAGGGCCGCCGCCGCCCAGCGGGCCTCGGCCAGCGCGAGGACGCGCGTACGGCGGAGCGGGGGCGTTTCGCGGGCCGGGACGGTCCGGGCCGGGCGCGGGACGGAGAGGGCGGGCATGACGGAGAGACCCTTCGCGGGCGGGGACGACGACGCCTTCACCGTACAGGAATGAATGAACAACTCTTCATCTCTCATCGGTAGGATGGTCCCCATGGGGCATGGAGCCGATGAGCGGAACACCGCGACCACCCGCGAACGCCTGGACACAGTGGGCACGGCGGATGTCGCCGCGACCCTCCAGGCGCTCTCCACACCGTCCCGGCTGCACATCCTCGCCCGGCTCCAGGAGGGGCCCTGCGCGGCCGGCGACCTCGCCGAGGCCGTCGGCATGGAGCAGTCCGCCTGCTCGCACCAGCTACGGCTGCTGCGCAACCTCGGCCTGGTCACCGGCGAGCGCCGCGGCCGGTCCATCGTCTACGCGCTGTACGACCACCACGTCGCCGAGCTGCTCGACCAGGCGCTCTACCACGTCGAGCATCTCCGGCTGGGCCTGCGCGACACGCTCGCCGAGCCGGAGGACCGGGTGGGCCCGGAAGGCCCGGCGAGCGCGACCGACGTGGCGTAGGACGACGGCTTCCGGCCGCCCGCACCGGTCGGGGGCCGTCAGCGGCCGGGGCTCTAAAGGCGTTCGCCGGCCGCCGGCCCGTCAGCGCGGGTAGGCGTCCCCCAGCCGTGCCCCCGCCTCCGGCGCTCCGAGCGCTCCGGGTCCGTACGACACGACTCCGGCGGTGGTCAGCCCGCCGTCGGCGCCGCGCAGCACCCAGCCCGCCCCGGTGTCGAGGGTCGTGCCGTCCTCGCCCGGCGCGCCCGCGGCCAGGTCGGCCCTGCCGTCGGCGTCGGTGTCGAGGAGGGAGAGCGCCGCGCCGAAGCGGTCACCGGCCTCGGCGACCCCCGGTACACCGGACGTGTGCTGGTGGAACGCCTGCGCGCCGCTGCCGGTGAGCCCCTTCGCCCCGCCCTTGAGGAGGACGAAGGCACCGGCGTCCACCCCGCCGCCGGCGATGTCCTCGTACGGGACGCCGACGGCGATGTCCGCGTAACCGTCGGCGTTCACGTCCCCCGCGTCGAGGGCGTCACCGAACTGGTCGCCCTCCTCGCCTGCCCCGGGCACGCCCGCGGTGCCCTGGCCGATGACGGTGGTACGCGAGCCGGGGCCGGCCGCCGAGCCGTACACGACCTTGACGGTGCCCTCGTCGTACGGGAGGTTCTCGACCACCCCGCCGGGGACGGTGCGCAGCACCAGGTCGCCGAAGCCGTCGCCGTCCACGTCGCCGATCGTTGCGGTGTCGCCGCTCACGATGTTGTCGGCGCCGGGCTCGAAGCCGTCGGCGGTGGCCCGCCAGAAGTGCGTGGGCTTCGCCATCTCCTCGAAGTCGTGCAGGCTGACGAGGTCGTCCTTCCCGTCGCCCGTGACATCGCCCGCGGCCAGATCGCGGGGCTCGAAGACCTCCCCGGTCGAGAGGTCGCCGGTGACGGCCGGGGCGCCGCCGCGGTCGAACGGCCCGTACAGGACGCGGAGGTCGCCCCATTCCTCGGAGAGGGTGCTGCCGCCCACCAGGTCGGCGTGGCCGTCGCCGTTGAAGTCGCCGCCGACCAGGTTCTCGCCGTCGGTGCCGGCCGCGGCGGGCAGCGCCGTCCCGCCGGACAGTCCCCGCGCCGAGCCCCAGAGGACGATGGCGGACGCGGTTCCCGAGGCCTGCACGGCCAGGTCGGTGCAGCCGTCGCCGTCGAGGTCGCGGGCGACCGTACGGAAGCCGAAGCGCGCGTCGGCCGCCGGTTCGCCCGGCACCCCCGCCGACGCCTGGCTGATGACCTGCCGGCGCCCCGTGTCCGCGCCGGACGCCGAGCCGTGGACGACGGTGATGTACCCGGCCCGGGCCCGGCCGGCGATGCTGCCACCGGGGGCGGAGGCGGCGACGTCCGCGTAACCGTCGCAGTCGAAATCGGCCTGGGGCGCCGTCCCGGCCGGACGGGGAGCCGCCGGCACCTCCTGGGCTCCGGCGGGCACGGCCAGCACGGACGGGACGGTCACGAGTGCGGCCACGACCGCGCACCGAGCGGCCAACAGGGTGGGGGGACGACGGAGCACAGGACCTCCAGGTGAAGCCATCACGGGCAGCGGGCCGTGAGCGCATGTTCACCGAGTCGCAGGGGTGCGGCGAACCGGCGTTCATGTCGAACACGCTTCCTATGACGACTTGCTGATGGGGATGGTTGTGCAACCCGCCCGCAGCGGCGGCCCCCCAAGGCAACTCGGCGAACCCCAAGGCAACTCGGCGAACCTTCCCGGGAGTTCGGCAGCCGCTGGTCAGCGGGCGGGAAGTGGGCGTGAAGTGGGCGGTCAGCGGCTGGTCAACGGCGGTCA
>DOWQ01000695.1:3635-4266 GCA_003519485.1 Streptomyces sp.
GGCGTCCACCCAGATCCGCGTGGTGCTGCCCTCCTGCGCCCGGCGCGGCACCTCGGCCGTACCGGTGCGCGGCACGCCGTCCCTCGCCGTCCACTCGACGGGTGCTCTGGACGCGGTGTATCCGCCGCTCTCCGCCGCCACGTCCTCGGCGTCGGCGGTCAGCCGGGCGGAGACCCGGTACCGCTCTTCCGACTGTGTCTGCGCGATCTGCGTCTCGGCGCTGTGGACGTAGACGCCCACGCCCACCGCGGCGGCCGGCACACCGAGCATGAGCAGCGCCACGAGGAGGACGGTCAGCCAGGACTGCACCACATCGGACGTACGGCGCAGCGGGTTGCCCTCCCGGGCCGGGTGCATCCCCTGGTGTCCGTGGCCCCACGGTCCGGGCTCGTCGGGTTGGCGGTGCGCTTGCACGGCGCCACCCGCTCAATTCCCCGCCGGGGCCGTGCCCCCGGGGCCTTCAGCAGTGACCATGGATCTCCGCCTCCTTCGCCGGAACGTCGTGTCGTCGCGTCCCCGGCGGCCCCGCCGTGGTGCGGCGGCGCGGCACACGATCCAGGGCCCGCGCGGTCTCTCCCGGCATCCCGTGGTCTCCTTTCACGGTACCCGGCCGAGGCCCGTCCGTCCGCCT
>DOWQ01000463.1 GCA_003519485.1 Streptomyces sp.
CTGCCGGATCCGGCAGGTTTTTTCGCATTCTGGCTGGTCAGCGCGACGAGCGTGCCTGCCCAAGACGGACCACCCGTCGCTGACGAGGCCATCCTCTACTCTGGGGCAGGTGAAGACACCGGCATCCACGTACAGGCTCCAGCTCCACGCGGGCTACACGTTCGACGACGCGATCGCGCAGGTGCCGTACTTCGCGTCGCTCGGCGTCACGCACCTGTTCTGCTCGCCGATCCTCCAGGCCGCGCCCGGCTCGACGCACGGCTACGACGTCGTGGACCATTCCCACATCTCGGCCGACCTCGGCGGCGAGGGCGGGTTCCGTCGCCTCGCCAAGGCCGCGCACGAGCACGGGCTGGGGCTCATCGTCGACGTGGTCCCGAACCACATGTCGGTGCCCACCCCGCTGTGGCACAACCACGCCCTGTGGGAGGTGCTGCGGACCGGCGCGGACTCGGAGTACGCGCACTGGTTCGACATGGACCTCTCCGGCGACCAGGCCATCCTCATGCCCGTGCTGGGCGAGAAGATCGGCAAGGAGCTCGCCGCCGGCAACATCCGGCTGGAGATCCGCGACGTGCCCCGCCCGGGCGGGTCGTCGCCGCAGCCGGTGGTGGTCTACTTCGACCACGTGTTCCCGGTCCGGCCGGGCACGGAGGAGCTGCCGATCGAGCAGTTGCTGGAGCAGCAGTGGTACCGGCTGGCGTACTGGCGGGTCGGGGCCGACGAGCTCAACTACCGCCGCTTCTNNGCTGGACCTGCACCGCGACGGGCTGATCGACGGGTTCCGCATCGACCACATCGACGGGCTCGCCAACCCCCGCGGCTACCTCGCGGACCTGCAGCGCGCGACCGGCGGCTGCTGGGTCGTCGCCGAGAAGATCCTCGAGTACGACGAGGTGCTGCCGGACGACTTCGAGGCTGCCGGCACCACCGGGTACGACGCCCTCCTGCGCATCATGGGCCTGTTCCACGACCCCGCCGCGCTCCCCCGCCTCAACGACATCTGGGAGCGCGCGGCCGACGCGGCGCAGGGCTTCCAGGCCGAGCTGCTGAAGGCGAAGGGCGAGGTGGTGAGCAACCTGCTGTTCACCGAGGTCAACCGGCTCACGTCAATCGTCGTCAAGATCTGCGACGGCGACATCCGGCTCCGCGACCACACCCGTCGCCAGATCTACCGCGCGATCACCGAGCTGCTGCTCGGCATGGACCGTTACCGCGCCTACTTCGAGCCCGGCCGCCCCGCCTCGGACGCCGACCGCGAGGTGCTGGAGGAGGCCGCCGAGCGCGCCCGCCCCTGCCTCGCGGCCGACGAGCTGGACACGCTGGAGCTCATCGTCGCCCTCGCCTCCGGCGACCCGGGCACCGGGGAGGAGGGCCAGGGCTCCGAGACGCTTCCCACCGTCGCCGACGAGGAGGTCACCACCCAGCTGCCCGACCAGCAGGACGACGCGAGGGTGCTGCGGGCGGAGTTCATGATCCGCTTCGCGCAGACCTGCGGTCCGGTGATGGCGAAGTCGAAGGAGGACACCGCCTTCTACCGGTGGAACCGGTTCCTCGCGGTCAACGAGGTGGGCACGGAGCCGACGATCATCGGCCTCTCCCCCGACGTGTTCCACGACTTCAGCGAGTTCCTCGGCCAGCACTGGCCCGACACGATGACCACCCTCTCCACGCACGACACCAAGCGCTCCGAGGACGTCCGCGCCCGGCTCGCCGCGCTCACCGAGTACCGCCGCGAGTGGGAGACGTGCCTGCAGGAGCTGCGGGCCGCCACCGCCGACGACCGCAGCGAACTCGTCGACGGGGCCACCGAGCTCTTCCTGTGGCAGACGCTCGCCGCCACCTGGAGCCTGCCCGGCACGCACGCCGGCACCGCCCCGATCACCCCCGAGCGGCTCTCGGCATACCTGACGAAGGCCATCCGCGAGGCGAAGACCCACACCAATTGGACCGAGCCGAACGACCACTACGAGGAGGCCATCCTCTCCCTGGCGACGTCGGCGCTCACCAACGACCGGGTCATCGCCGCGCTGGACGACTACACGCGCCTCACCTACGACGCCGTGCGCGCCACCGTCCTCGGGCAGAAGCTGATCCAGCTGACCATGCCCGGCGTCCCGGACGTCTACCAGGGGTGCGAGGTCGTCGACTTCTCGCTCGTCGACCCCGACAACCGCCGGCCGGTGGACTTCTACCGGCAGGCAGGGTTGCTGGGCGCGATCGACGCCGGCGTGGTCGCCGACCTCGACGCGGAGAAGCTGCTGGTCACGAGCCGGGCGCTACGGCACCGTCGCGAGCACGCGCACGCCTACCGCGGGCCGAACGCCGCGTACCGGCGCATGGCCGCCACCACCGGGCACGTCGTCGCGTTCGGGCGCGGGGTCGGCGACGAGATCGCGTCCGTGACGATCGCGACCCGGCTGCTCAACTCGGTCGGCGACGGCTGGGGCGAGCACACGGTGTTCCTCCCCGAGGGCCAGTTCCGCGACCTGTTCACCGATCGCGTGGTCGCCGGCGGCCAGACACCGCTGGCGGAGATCCTGGCCGACTACCCCGTCGCGCTGCTCGTACCCGAAGCACCCGCGGCGGACTGAGCGTCTGGAAAGGTGGCACGCATGCGAGACATCACCCGACCCGAAGTGTGGGCGCCGAACGCCGAGCGCGTCGAACTCTCCGTCAACGCCGAGACCCGGCCCATGGAGCGGGGCGACGGCGGCTGGTGGCGGGCCGAGCCGCTGGCTCCCGGGGACCGCTACGGCTTTCGGCTCGACGGCGGGCCGGTGCGCCCGGACCCCCGGTCGCTGCACCAGCCCGACGGCCCGCACGGGGAGAGCTGCATCGTCGACCCCGCGATCTTCGACCGCCCCCGCTGGGAGGGCGTCGAGCTGCGCGGCAAGGCGCTGTACGAGCTGCACGTCGGCACGTTCACGGCGGGTGGCACCTTCGACGACGCGATCGGGCAGCTGGACCACCTCGTCGAGCTCGGCGTCGGCGCGGTGGAGGTGCTGCCGGTTAACGACTTCGCGGGGCGCCGCGGCTGGGGCTACGACGGCGTCGGCCAGTACGCCACGCACGACGCCTACGGCGGGCCCGCGGCGTTCGTGCGGTTCATCGACGCCTGCCACGCGCGCGGGCTGGGTGTCGTGCTCGACGTCGTCTACAACCACTTCGGGCCGGAGGGCAACTACCTCGCCGAGTTCGGGCCCTACTTCACCGACAAGCACGAGACCCCGTGGGGTCCGGCGGTGAACCTCGACGACGAGGGGTCGCGCGAGGTGCGCGACTTCCTGCTGGGCGCGATGCACCAGTGGGTGTCCCTGTTCGGGATCGACGGGTTCCGCATCGACGCCGTCCACGCGTTCCAGGACGACTCGGACTACCACTTCCTCGCGGAGATTGCCGACCGCGCCCGCGAGTGGGAGGCGGAGTTGGGCCGGCCGCTGTTCGTCACGGCGGAGTCGGACCTCAACCAGCCGGCCATGGTCTCCCCCACCAGCTCCTCGCCCGACGCGCGCGGCATGGACGCCCAGTGGGCCGACGACGTGCACCACGCGCTGCACAGCTTCTTCACCGGCGAGCGGCAGGGCTACTACGTCGACTTCGGCTCCGTCGACGTGCTCGCCAAGGCACTCACCGAGGTGTTCGTCCACGACGGCGGGCACTCCACCTTCCGCGACAAGCCCTGGGGAGCGCCGGTCGACCGCGACAGCGACCTCTACGACGGGCACTCCTTCGTCGCGTTCATCCAGAACCACGACCAGGTGGGCAACCGGGCCGTCGGCGACCGCGTCGGGCAGTCCCTGGCGCCCGGCGCCTACGCGGCCGCTGCGGCGCTGTACCTGCTCAGCCCGTTCACGCCGCTGGTCTTCATGGGCGAGGAGTGGAACGCGACGAGCCGCTTCCCCTTCTTCAGCCACCTCGGCCCAGAGCTCGGCCCCCACGTCACGGCCGGCCGCGCCCGCGAGTTCGAGGCCATGGGCTGGGAGGGTACGGTCCCCGATCCGCAGGCCGAGTCGACGTTCATCAACTCGAAGCTCCGCTGGGAGGAGGTCTCGCAGCGGCCGCACCAGCGGGTCTTCGACTGGTACCGCACGCTGCTGCGCCTGCGCCGGGAGCTGCCGGGTGCGATGGACGCCAGCCTCAGCGCCACCCGCGCGGAGATCGTCGACGACGACACGCTGGTCCTGCACCGGCCGGGCTTCGCCGTCGCCGTCACGCGGGCCGAGCGCGAGGTCGACGTGCCGCTCACCGGCGACGTGCTGGCCGCCTGGGACGAGCCCCGTCGCCTCGACGACGGGCGCCTCGCCATCCCCGGCCCGGGGGTCGTCATCGTCGCCGAGTGACTGTCGCGCTGTGCCCGGTCCCTGAGGAGGNNCAGCGACCGTCTCGAAGGGCGCTTGGCCGACCCGCCGCATGTTTGAGCCGCCGGCGGACGAATGCTTTCGACCAGCCGACTGGACTTCGTCCGGTCGGCGCTCAATCAACTTGCTGGCCCGATGGTTGAGCGCGCGCCGGACGAATCCTCCGCTCTGGCCCTCCCGATGATTGAGCGGGCGCCGGACGAAGTCCTGCGCCCTGGTCGAAATCATCGCGAGCGACGCACAGATCGTACTCCCGACTTGGATAGTTGAAACTTAAACTGTATGATGGAGCCATGAGTCTTGCAGCAGATACCCGCATGGGCCGCCTCGAACTCCGTGTCCGTGACATGGGCACGCTGTTCGACTACTACACGAAGGGCATCGGCCTCACGCCGATCAGCGAGGAGAAGGGCGGCGCGACGCTCGGCCTCCACGGCACACCCGTCGTGCGACTGACCGAGGCCAAGGACCTTCGCCCCGCCCCGCGCGGGTCGGCAGGCCTGTTCCACACCGCCGTCGTCTACGAGCAGCAGGCCGGGCTGGCCGGCGCCATCGAGCGCATGGCCCGCCACTACCCGCACACCTACACCGGCGCCGGCGACCACCTGGTGAGCCAGGCCTTCTACTTCACCGACCCCGAGGGCAACGGCGTAGAGCTGTACCACGACCGCCCGCGCGAGCAGTGGAACTGGGTGGGTGGCCAGGTCCAGATGGACACCCTCTACGTCGACCCGAACGAGTACATGGTCACCCACCTGAGCGACGCGTCGCACCAGGAGGCCAAGGGCGAGCTGGGCCACGTGCACCTGCAGGTGGGCGACATCCCCACCGCCCGCAAGTTCTACGTCGACGACCTCGGCTTCGACCAGACCTTCCTCATGCGCGGCCAGGCGCTGTTCGTCTCCGCCGGCGGTTACCACCACCACATGGCGATGAACGTCTGGAACTCCCGCGGCGCCAACCCCCGCTCGTCGACCCTCGGCATGGGCGTCGTAGACATCCTCGTGCCGACGAAGGAGGAGCTGGACACCACCGCCGCCCGCCTCCGCGGCGCCGGCCACCAGCCGACGTTCGACGGTCAGACCCTGAGCGTCATGGATCCCTGGAACAACGAGATCCGCCTCGCCGTCGGCTGACCCGGCCAGCCGCCGCGGCGCCTCCAGCCCGAGCCACCTGCCTCCGGTGCGGCTCACCTGCCAACTACCGCAGGTGAAGCCGACCGGAGGCAGGTGGCTTCTACGGAAGCAGGTAAACCCCGCCGCGGCCCGCGCGCCACTAGGCTGGCGGGCATGAAGTATCGCTACGCAGGCAACTCCGGGTTCAAGATCTCCGAGATCACGTACGGCAACTGGCTGACCCACGGGTCGCAGGTGGAGAACGATGTCGCGACGGCGTGCGTCCGGGCTGCGCTCGACGTCGGCATCACCAGCTTCGACACCGCCGACGTCTACGCGAACACCGTCGCGGAGTCCGTCCTCGGCGAGGCGCTGAAGGGCCAGCGCCGCGAGTCGCTGGAGATCTTCACCAAGGTCTACAACACCATCGGCCCCAAGGGCCCGAACGATGTCGGCCTCTCCCGCAAGCACATCATGGAGGGCATCAACGGCTCGCTGCAGCGCCTCCAGACCGACTACGTCGACGTCTACCAGGCCCACCGCTACGACTACGAGACCCCGCTCGAGGAGACGATGCAGGCGTTCGCCGACGTCGTCCGCCAGGGCAAGGCGCTCTACATCGGCGTGAGCGAGTGGACCGCCGAGCAGCTCCGCGAGGCCCACCAACTCGCCCGCCAGCTCGGCATCCAGCTCATCACCAACCAACCGCAGTACTCGGCGCTGTGGCGGGTCATCGAGGGGAAGATCGTCCCCACCTCGGAGGAGCTGGGCATCTCCCAGATCGTGTTCTCCCCCGTCGCGCAGGGCGTGCTCACCGGCAAGTACAAGCCGGGCCAGCCTTACCCCGAGGGCTCCCGCGCCACCGACGAGAAGGGCGGCGCCAGCATGATCAAGAACACGCTGGCCCAGGAGGAGACCCTCGTCGCGGTCCAGAAGCTGCAGCCCATCGCCGACGAGGCGGGCCTCAGCATGGTCCAGCTGTCGCTGGCCTGGGTCCTGCACAACCCGAACGTGGCCTCCGCCATCATCGGCGCCTCCCGCCCCGAGCAGGTGGCCGAGAACGTGAAGGCGATCGAGAAGCCGCTCAGCGACGACCTCTGGGAGGCGGTCAACGAGACCCTCGCCGGAGTCGCAGTCACCGATCCCGAGCGCACCTACCAGATGTCGCCGAAGCAGCGCCCCGGCACCAACTGATCCCACCCCATTCGGCCGCGACGAGCACGTGCTCGTCGCGGCCGAGTGCCGTTTTCGAGACCGTCTTGGCGGGAGATGGTTGAACACGTAACATTCTGGGCATGAGGCAGAACGAGCGAGTCGCGACGATGACCCTCGACGCACGCGCGCGCCGCTGTGCGTGTTGTCGCTGACCGGCAGCACCGACGAAGCCGTGGAGCAACGCTCCGGCTGAACCCACCGAACACCCGCCGCGGCACCGCCGTGCCACCCTCGCAACCCGTCCAAGGAGACCACCCATGGCCGCTCCCGCTCCGCGACCCATCGATCCCCGTGGCCCACGCTTCGGCGCCGCGATCACCGCCGTCCTGCTCGCCGTCGCCATCATCCTCGGCCCCGTCACAGGGCTGTGGCTGCTCGTCGTCCAGACCGCGGCCTTCGCCGCCGGCGCCGTACTCGGGCTCAAGTACCAGCCGTGGGGCTGGCTGTACTCCCGCTTCGTCCGTCCCCGTCTCGGCCGGCCCGCCGACCTCGAGGACCCGCGCCCGCCCCGCTTCGCCCAAGCCGTGGGCCTCGGCTTCGCGGTGCTCGGACTCGTCGGCGCGCTGGCCGGCGTCGCATGGCTCTTCTACCTCGCCGTCGGGTTCGCGCTCGCCGCGGCGCTGCTCAATGCGGTCTTCGACTTCTGCCTCGGCTGCGAGCTCTACCTGCTCGGCCAGCGGCTGGGCGCGAGGGCGGCGGCATGACCGGCCTGTGGGTCGTGCTGGCCGTCGTGGCGCTGGTGGCCGCCTTCGGGGCGTACCGGAGGCTCACCGACGGCCGGGCGCGCGCGGTCGCCGGCTCCGACGTGGGCGCGCCGTCGCACTTCGGTCCTGAACTGGGCGAGCGGGCCACCTTCGTCCAGTTCTCGTCCGAGTTCTGCGCACCGTGCAGGTCGGTGCGCCGGGTGCTCGGCGACGTGGCCGGCGCGGAGTCGGGCGTGGCCCACCTCGAGATCGACGTGGCCGAACGCCTCGACCTGGCCGACCACTACGGCGTCACGAGGACGCCCACCGTGCTCGTCGTCGACGGCAGCGGGCAGGTGCTGAGCCGGCTCGTCGGGCCCCTGCGCCCCGCGCAGGCGCGCGAGGCACTGGCCGCGGTGGGCCAGCCGGGCTGAAGCCTCAGCGCACCTGCCCCCGGATCTCACCACCCGATACGCCGCCGTGTGCACGTTGACGTAGGCGTCGCCGGACTCGATGAGCGCGACGAGGTCCTCCAGCGTCTGGCCCGCGAGCGAACCGACGAGGTCATCCGCCGTGATCGTGCCGGTGGCGAGCACTCCATTCTGGGCGCCGCCATCGGAGGTCGGGCCGTAGAGCCACGCGACGAAGGGACCGTTCTGCCCCACCGCGCCGACGTGGATGTGGGCCATCGTCACGTCGTCGATGTTGGAGGCGATCAGGCGGTACTTCAGCTCGGTGCCGTCGGCGTTGAGCTGCAGGATGGCCGCGCCACGGGCGCGGGTGTCGACGGGGGACGCCTCATTGGCGCCGCTGAGCTGGGCGGTGTACGTCGTGACGGCGTGGGCGGGTCCGATGAGTCCGATACTCAGAAGGACTGCCATGAGTGCAAGCAAGCGGAAACGAATCATCTCGGCCTCCAGGCTCCTCGGCCGGAGCCGGGCGGATCCACAGCCCCGGAATCCCACAGTAAGTCGGGCCCCAGAGGGAGTCAATGCCCGAACCACCGGCGGCCGGCCCCTTGGCTGCTTGGGAATGGCTGCGTGACCAGCCATTCCCAAGCACCCAACGGACCGGTTCGGCCCTTTGCCAGCGGATGACCCGAACTCTTGGTGAAGTAGTCCCCATGAGAGACCCATATGCAGGCATCGACGGTGGCGCCGAGCTGAGCGTCACGAGCGAGGACTTCTCCGAGGGCGGCAAGCTGCCGCTCGAGTCCACGGCCGAGTTCGTCGGCAACGGCGGCAAGGACGTGTCGCCGCAGCTGTCCTGGTCCGAGGTCCCGGAGGGGACGAAGTCCATCTACCTCCACGTGTTCGACCCCGACGCGCCCACCCCCGCCGGCTGGTGGCACTGGTCGGTGATCAACCTCCCACCGGACCTCCGCTCCCTCGACCGGGGCGCCTCCGCGTCGCTGCCCGACGGGGCCATCACGCTCCGGCACGACGGCGGCGGCCACGGCTACCTGGGCTCCGCCCCGCCGGAGGGCCACGGCCCGCACCGCTACTTCTTCACCGTGCACGCGCTCGACACCGTGCTGGACCTCGACGAGGACGCCACCGCCACGATGGCCGCCTTCAGCACTCGCGGGCACGTGCTGGCGCGCGGCTACACCGTCGGCACCTGGGAAAACTGACGGGTGGCATGCGCATGAGCCAGTGGACCACCGACCCGAGGGACGCGCTGCGCGCCGGGCCCGATTTCAACCTCGCGCTCTTCGATCCGGCCGGCACTCCCGGCTTCGATGGCAGCAAGAAGGACGCCGAAGCGCTGATGGAGCAGCGCGGCCAGCTGCTGAGCGAACTGCAGGAGCGCCTCTACGCCGAGGGCCGGTCCGGCGGCACACGGTCGGTGCTGTGCGTCGTGCAGGGCCTCGACACCGCCGGCAAGGGCGGCGTGGCGCGGCACGTCATGGGGATGGTCGACCCGCAGGGGGTGGAGCTCCGCAGCTTCGGCGTGCCGACGGAGGAGGAGGCCGCCCACCACTTCCTGTGGCGGATTCGCAAGGCGCTCCCCCGGCCCGGCCGCATCGGGGTGTTCGACCGCTCGCACTACGAGGACGTGCTCGTCCAACGGGTGGACAGCATCGTGCCCGAGGAGGTGTGGCGCGGCCGCTACGACGAGATCAACCAGTTCGAGAAGGAACTCGTCGACGGCGGCATGACGGTGCTCAAGTTCGCGCTCATGGTGAGCTACGACGAGCAGGGCAAGCGGCTCATGGAGCGGCTCGACCGCCCGGACAAGTACTGGAAGTACTCCCCCGGCGATCTCGACACCCGCTCGAAGTGGGAGCAGTTCCAGGCCGCGTACGCCGACGTGTTCCGCCTCACCAGCACCGAGCACGCGCCCTGGTACGTCATCCCCGCCGACCGGAAGTGGTACTCGCGGGCCGCGATCACCGAGATCCTCACCCGGGCGATGGTCGACCTCGGCGCGCGCTGGCCGAAGGCCTCGTTCGACGTCGCGGAGCAGCGGGCCGCGCTGGCCGCGACGATGTCAACCACCGCCCTGCGCGAGTCCCTCGAGGAGACCGAGGACAACGTGCGCGGCGCGATGGAGGACTCCGTCGAGATCCGCGAGGAGGCGCTGCAACTGCACGGCGGCGAACCGCCCCGTGGGAACGCCGAGGAGCAGCGCAAGCGCTGGGAGGCCGTGCTGGAACAGGCGGTGGAGCAGAAGAAGCAGTTGCTGGAGGAGCGGAACTAGCTGGCGTGCAGGGCGGCGCGGTCCTCGTCGGAGAGCGCCTTGGACAGCTCGACGAGCGCCTCGGTCCGCACAGGAGACTTCAGCCCCGCGAGCAGGGCGGCCATCTCCCGCGCCACCACCACGGGCTGCGGGTCGGCAGGCTCGTACTGCCACGCGCGGTTGACGAGCTCGCGGCGGGCGAGGCCCTTCTTGGCGAGCCGGTCCAGCACGGTCATCACGGTGGTGTAGGCGAGCTCGCGCTCCTCGTTCATGATGGCGTGCACGTCGGCAACGGAGCGTGATTCGGAGGATTCCCAGAGGATCTCCATCACCCGTTGTTCCAACTCACCGCGCGAAGCCATGGGGACATCATAGGGAGACAATTCCGTGTGCGGGGGGATCCGCAGCCACACGCGGACGGGCGGGCGCGCCGCTTAGGTCGACCCCTCGGTTCGCGCTCATACGACTTGTGGTAGTACCGTGCTGGTCATGGACGCAGTGACGCTTGCGCGGTGGCAGTTCGGGATCACCACCGTGTATCACTACTTGTTTGTCCCGATCACCATCGCCATGTCGATGCTGGTCGCGATTCTCCAGACCGTCTGGGTGAAGACCGGCCAGGACCGATTCCTCCAGCTCACGAAGTTCTTCGGCAAGCTGTTCCTCATCAACTTCGCCCTGGGCATCGTCACCGGCATCGTGCAGGAGTTCCAGTTCGGGATGAACTGGTCGGACTACTCCCGCTTCGTCGGTGATGTCTTCGGCGCACCCCTCGCCTTCGAGGCGCTGATCGCCTTCTTCTTCGAGTCGACCTTCATCGGCCTGTGGATCTTCGGTTGGGACAAGCTGCCCAAGAAGATCCACGCCGGCTGCATGTGGATGGTCGCGCTCGGCACCGTGCTCTCCGCGTACTTCATCCTGGCGGCCAACTCCTGGATGCAGCACCCGGTCGGCTACCGGATCAACGAGGAATCCGGCCGCGCCGAACTCACCGACTTCCTCCTGGTCCTCACCCAGGACACGACCCTCGTGGTCGTCTTTCACACCCTCACCGCGGCCTTCCTGGCCGGTGGCGCCTTCCTGACCGGGATCGCCGCCATCCACCTCCGCCGCGGCAAGCACATCCCGGTGATGCGGACCTCGCTCCGGCTGGGCCTCGTCACCCTGGTCGTCAGCGGTCTGCTGACGGCCGTCAGCGGGGACCGGCTCAGCAAGGTGATGTTCGAGCAGCAGCCGATGAAGATGGCCGCGGCCGAGGCCCTGTGGGAGACGGAGGCACCCGCCCCGTTCTCCGTCTTCGCCTACGGCGATGTCGACAAGGGCCACAACACGGTCGCCGTCCAGATCCCCGGGCTGCTCTCCTTCCTCGCCCACAGCGATCTGGAGACGGCCGTCCCGGGCATCAACGACGTCAACAAGGCCGAGCAGGAGAAGTACGGTCCGGGCGACTACCGGCCCAACATCCCGGTCGCCTACTGGGGCTTCCGCTGGATGATCGGCTTCGGCATGACGTCCTTCGCCGTCGGACTGGCCGGGCTCTATCTCACCCGCCGCAAGCGCTGGCTCGCGCCAGGGCTCCGTACCACCGAGGACGAGGTGCCCCGCCTCGCGCTCACCCGGACCCGGGAGCTCGGTCCCACGCTCACCGGCTGGTACTGGCGCGTCGCCGTGTTCACCGTCGGCTTCCCGCTGATCGCCAGCTCCTGGGGCTGGATCTTCACCGAGATGGGCCGCCAGCCCTGGGTCGTCTACGGCGTGCTGCGCACCGAGGACGCGGTCTCCCCCGGCACCACCCAGGCCGAAGTGATCATCTCGATGAGCGTCTTCACGCTGCTCTACGCGGCCCTCGCCGTCGTCGAGGTGCGGCTGCTGGCGAAGTACGTCAAGGCCGGGCCGCCCGAGCTCACCGACTCCGACCTCAATCCGCCCACCAGCATCGGCGGTCACGACGACGCCGACGCCGACCGGCCCATGGCCTTCTCGTACTGAGCCGATAGGAGCGAGGCAATGGAACTTCACGACGTCTGGTTCGTCGTCATCGCCGTCCTGTGGACCGGCTACTTCTTCCTGGAGGGATTCGACTTCGGGGTCGGCGTGCTCACCAAGCTGCTGGCCCGCGACCGGCGCGAGCGCCGGGTCCTGATCAACACCATCGGCCCGGTCTGGGACGGCAACGAGGTCTGGCTGATCAGCGCCGGAGGTGCGACGTTCGCCGCCTTCCCCGAGTGGTACGCCACCCTCTTCTCCGGCTTCTACCTGCCACTGCTGCTCATCCTGGTCTGTCTCATCGTGCGCGGTGTCGCCTTCGAATACCGGCACAAGCGGGACGAGGACCGCTGGCAGACCAACTGGGAACACGCCATCTTCTGGACCTCGCTGCTGCCGGCGGTGCTATGGGGCGTGGCCTTCGGCAACATCGTGCGCGGGGTGGAGATCGACAGCGAGATGGAGTACGTCGGCGGCCTCCTCGACCTGCTCAACCCGTACGCGCTGCTCGGCGGGCTCGTCACGCTCGCCCTCTTCACGTTCCACGGCACGGTGTTCATCGCGCTCAAGACGCTCGGTGACATCCGGGCACGGGCCCGGAAGCTCGCGGCCGTGCTGGGGCCGGTGACCGCACTGCTCGCGGTCGCCTTCCTCGGCTGGACACAGCTGGACCTCGGGGACGGCGCGAGCCTCGCCGCGATGCTGATCGCGGCCGTGGCGCTGGTGGCGGCGATCGGGATGAACTCCCGGGGACGCGAGGGCTGGGCCTTCGCCCTGTCCGGGGTCACCATCGTGGCCGCCGTCGCGATGCTCTTCCTGACGCTCTTCCCGGACGTCATGCCGTCCTCGCTGAACGAGGAGTGGAACCTGACGGTCGAGAACGCCTCGTCCACCCCGTACACGCTCCGGATCATGACCTGGTGTGCCGCGTTCGCCACTCCGCTGGTGATGCTCTACCAGGGCTGGACCTACTGGGTCTTCCGCAAGCGCATCGGGACCCAGCACATCGCCGACGTGCACTGAGGGTTGTTTCACGTGAAACCTGTCGATCCACGCCTGCTCCGGTACGCCCACGCCACCCGGATCTTCCTCGTCGCCGCCGTCGTCCTCGGTCTGGCCGGGGCCGGGTTGGTCGTCGCCCAGGCCGTGCTGCTCGCGGAGGTGGTCGTCGGCGCCTTCCAGGACGGCCTGGACGCCGGCGAGCTCCGTACGCCGCTGCTCCTGCTCGTGGCCGTCTCCGCCGGCCGGGGTGCCGTCTCCTGGCTGACGGAGCTGGCCGCGCACCGCGCCGGCGCGTCCGTGAAGTCCGAGCTGCGGCTCCGGCTCCTGGAACGCGCCACGTTGCTCGGGCCCGGCTGGCTGAGCTCCCAGCGCACCGGCGAGCTGACGGCACTCGCCACCCGGGGTGTCGACGCCCTTGACGACTACTTCGCCCGCTATCTGCCGCAGCTGGGACTTGCGGTGGTCGTGCCGGCCGCGGTGCTGGCCCGGATCGTCATGGACGACTGGGTGTCGGCGGCCGTCATCGTGGTCACCCTGCCGCTGATCCCGGTCTTCATGGTCCTCATCGGCTGGGCGACCCAGGCCCGGATGGACCGCCAGTGGTGGCTGCTGTCCCGGCTGTCGGGGCACTTCCTCGATGTCGTCGCCGGGCTGCCCACTCTCAAGGTCTTCGGGCGCGCCCGGGCACAGGCCGAGTCGATCCGCGCCATCACGTCCGACTACCGGCGGGCCACCCTGCGGACCCTGCGGATCGCCTTTCTCTCCTCCTTCGCACTGGAGCTGCTGGCCAGCCTGTCCGTGGCACTGGTCGCGGTCGGCATCGGCATGCGGCTCGTCCACGGCGACCTCGACGTCTACACCGGGCTGGTGGTGCTGATCCTCGCGCCCGAGGCGTATCTGCCGCTTCGGCAGGTCGGCGCCCAGTACCACGCGGCCGCCGAGGGGCTGGCGGCGGCGGACGAGGTGTTCGCGGTGCTGGAGACGCCCGCCGGCGCGGTGACCGGCGGCTCCGTCCCCGCTCCTGACGCGCGGAGTGCAGAGCTGCGGGTGGACGGCCTGGTCGTACGGCACGCGGGGCGCACGGAGCCGTCCCTGCCGGAGACCTCTCTCGTGCTCCGGCAGGGGGAGACCGTCGCGCTGACCGGTCCCAGCGGGGCGGGGAAGTCGACACTGCTGCACGCGGTGCTGGGCTTCGCCGAACCGGCGGCGGGACGGCTGCTGCTGGGCGGTACGGACCTGACCGAGGTGGACCCGGACAGCTGGCGGCGGCAGATCGCCTGGGTGCCGCAGAGCCCGTACCTCTTCGCGGGGTCGATCGCCGAGAACGTACGGCTGGCCAGGCCCGCGGCGGACGACGCGGCGGTACGGGCGGCGCTGCGGGATGCCGGAGCGCTCGGCTTCGTGTCCGCTCTGCCCGGCGGGCAGGACGCCCTGCTCGGCGAGGGAGGCTCCGGGCTGTCGGCCGGCCAGCGCCAGCGGATCGCCCTGGCCCGGGCCTTCCTCGCCGACAGCCCCGTGCTGCTCCTGGACGAGCCGACGGCGAG
>DOWQ01000748.1:0-1385 GCA_003519485.1 Streptomyces sp.
GCTGCGCCTGCCCGCCCTCCGCGTCGCCGTCCTGCCCGGCCTCGTCCCGGTTCTCGTTCCTGTCCCGGTCATGCGCCATGACGCACCGTCCTCTCTTCCACTCGACTCCGGGCCTCCGCGCAGCCGCCCATCATCACGGACCCGCCGCTCATCGCCTCGATCCGGACGGTTCAGCCACCGGCCGGCACGCGGCCGCCGACCGCCGAGCCGCCGCGCCGCGTCAGCACGTGGTCTCCGGCGCTGCCGGTTCAGCCGCTCGCCTGCGCGCCGCTGCCGACCGCCACGGCGCCGCCGCTCATGGTCCCGATGTGGACGGCTCCCTCTGCCACCTGGGTGATGTGCTGCTCGAACTCGTCCGTACGGAAGCCCTGCACGCGCATGGCCTGCCGGACCCCGCTCGCGATGCGGTCCTCGACCGTCTTCACATAGCGGCTGATGTCCATCTCCTGGAACAGCGAGATCAGCGCCGTACTGCCCAGCTCCCGGACGGACCGCTCCGGCCCGTCCGGTGGCGCGCTCGCCGGGTCGTTGAGCCAGGTGCGGAACGACCCGATGGCGGTGGTGCAGGCGGAGACGGCGGCGGCGAAGCCCGAGGAGGGCGAGGCGAGCAGGGCGCGGACGCCGTCGCGCCAGGGGCCGGGCTCCTGGTCCGCCAGCAGGTCCACCGCCTGGTAGAGGGGCCGGACGGGAGTGAGCACGTGCGGCACGACCTCCAGCACGAGCATCCCGCCCTGGGTGTGCACCCTCACCAGTACGGACACCACGACCTGCTCGTCCCAGGCGCCGACCCGGACCAGCAGGAAGTGCCGCCGGCCCTCCCCGCCCTCGTCGACCGAGTCGGCCAGATGCTGCCGCACCGTCTCGGGCGGGTGGACGTGGCTGCGCGGCGGCCCGATGGGCAGGTAGACGATCTCCTGGACCTCCAGGTCCTTGAGCCGGTCCCGGCTGGTCTCCGCCGCGGCCGCGCGCAGGCCCTCCAGCCGCGGCCGCACCAGATCGATGATCATGCGGCTGGTGAGCGGGCCCGCCTCCTGGGGAGGCTTCCCGGCGCCGTCCCGCCGCTGGAGTTCCAGCGCGAAGGACCAGCCGCCGTACGGCCGGCCGACGCCGATGAACGGCCGGAAGGCGCTGTAGATGGTGAGGGCGGCGTGCTGCTCGCGGTCCACGGCATCGCGGATGCGCCGGTAGCGGAGCCCGTTCGGCGGCTCGGCGCGGGGCAGCGTGCTGAACACGTCGCGCGCCAGCTCGCCGCGCATGACCGCCGCGACCCGGGAGCGGTGCACCAGCACCGGGAGGACGAACAGGAGGGGGAAGACGACCGCGGCCCAGTTGCCGGCGCCCTGGAAGAGGGTGACCAGGGCAGCGACCCAGTACCCGACCGCCAG
>DOWQ01000748.1:1448-4649 GCA_003519485.1 Streptomyces sp.
TCCGTGCCGGACATGGTCTCCCCGCCGCCACCGCCGCCGGGACCGAAGAAGCCGCCCTGGTCGTAGGGACTGCCCGACCCGTAACCGGCCCCGTAACCGGACGAGCCGGAGCCGCCGTCGTCCTTGCCGGCCCCGGTGAGGTCGAAGACGAAGAACGCCGCCCAGCCGGCCAGCAGCCACAGTGCCGTCCGCACCTCCTCGAGCCGGGAGCGCAGCGCGTGTGCCAGCACCGGCACGACGTCGACGCCCAGCGAGGGGGCCACGGAGCGTTCCTCGTGCTCGACGAGTTCCTCTATGACCCGGCGGCGGTATCCGGCGTCGAGATAGACACCGGCGCACAGCAGCCGGGTCGCTTCCGAACGGGCGTACATACTCAACGCGTCCCCCCGAGACCGGTCGAACTCCGGTGCCACTGCCGGAAGTTGTGGAGTCGATCGACCCCAGGGTAGCGGCGCACGACGGCCCGCCGCGGTCCTTTTGAGCAGGACCGCGGCGGGCCGTACGGATGTTCGTGTGCCGGGGGCGCCGGGGCGGTACGGCGGCCCTTCGGGGCCTTCCCGCTACCGCCGTGAACCTCCGCGTACTACAGGAGGCCGAGGCCGCGCACCGCGTCGCGCTCGTCCGCGAGCTCCTGCACCGAGGCGTCGATGCGGGTGCGGGAGAAGTCGTTGACGTCCAGGCCCTGCACGATCTCGTACGAGCCGTTGGCGCAGGTGACGGGGAAGGAGGAGATCAGGCCCTGCGGGACGCCGTACGAGCCGTCCGACGGGATGCCCATGGAGGTCCAGTCGCCCTCGGCGGTGCCGTTGACCCAGGTGTGGACGTGGTCGATGGCGGCGTTGGCGGCCGAGGCGGCCGAGGACGCGCCACGGGCCTCGATGATCGCGGCGCCGCGCTTGGCGACGGTCGGGATGAAGGTCTCGCCGAGCCAGGCGTCGTCGCCGATGACCTCGGCCGCCTTCTTGCCGCCGATCTCGGCATGGAAGATGTCCGGGTACTGGGTGGCCGAGTGGTTGCCCCAGATCGTCAGCTTCTTGATGTCGGAGACCTGGGCGCCGGTCTTCTGCGCGAGCTGCGAGAGGGCGCGGTTGTGGTCGAGCCGGGTCATCGCGGTGAAGCGCTCGGCCGGCACGTCCGGGGCGGCGGCCTGCGCGATGAGCGCGTTGGTGTTGGCCGGGTTGCCGACGACGAGGACCTTGATGTCGGCCGCGGCGTTGTCGTTGATCGCCTTGCCCTGCGGCTTGAAGATGCCGCCGTTGGCGGAGAGCAGGTCGCCGCGCTCCATGCCCTTCGTACGCGGGCGGGCGCCGACCAGCAGGGCCACGTTGGCGCCGTCGAAGGCGACGTTCGGGTCGTCCGTGATCTCGATGCCGCGCAGCAGCGGGAAGGCGCAGTCGTCAAGCTCCATCGCGGTGCCCTCGGCGGCCTTGAGTCCCTGCGGGATCTCCAGGAGGCGCAGCTTCACCGGCACGTCCGCGCCGAGGAGGTGACCGGACGCGATGCGGAAGAGCAGTGCGTAGCCGATCTGACCGGCTGCGCCGGTGACGGTGACATTGACGGGAGTGCGGGTCATGTGCGATCTCCTGCTGCGGGTCGTCGGTGGGTGTCCCTGCCCCATTTTCGCTGGGTCTCCCGCCCGGTTCAGCCAGGGAAAGCAAGGTATGGGAGATCCGGCGACAGGCTATCCGACCGCGCCGCCCGCGGGCGTCCGGCCCCGTGTGTCCCGGCTCACCGTGCGTGTGTGGCGATACCGGCACCGGCCGGGAGCTCGCCGGTGACGGCAGGTGAGGGGCGGGGCGAGGAAGCGGAGCCGTCCGAGGGGGCGGCATCGGGCGGCCGTTCGTGGCGGCTCGCCGGACGGCCGGGGGTGACGGTCCTGCTGCGGCGGCACTCCTGGAGTGGCCCGTGGCCCACCCCGATGGCCCCGTGCCCGTCCGGCGCAACCGGCGTGGGGGGAGGCCGGGGACGCCGGGAACGGACGCTGACCGTCCGACGGACCGTCAGTGAGACACGGACCGCGGGCCGCAGGGGCGGCCGCTCGGCCGGGGCCGTGGCAGCCGCTCGCCGAGGAGGGGCAACGAGCGGCCGCCCGGGGTGCGCCGCACCCGTGGGGGGTGTTTCCGTCCGCCTGCCCGCTGTCGCCGGGTCCATGCACGGGTCTTGCGCAGGCTCCCGGCCGGGCGCCCGGACACCTCCTGAGCGGGCCTCACCGTGCTCTTCCGAGCGAGCCGCATCGCGCGTTCCGCGCAGGCCTCACCAAGCGCTCCCGAGCGGGCCTCTCCGTGCGCTCGAGCGGGCCATCAGGCCCGCTCCGCGCGGGTTTCGCCGCCCGTTCCCACTCGGGCCCCCGGGCACGTTCCGCGCGGGCCACGCCGAGCGTTCGCCCGCGCCGACCCGACGATCTCACCCGCGCCTTCCGTGCGCGTGCGCACCCGCGCCTTCCGCACCCGTCGCTCGCGTGGCCGCGCGGGCTACTCGCCGCTGTCCGGTTCCGCCGTCCCGTCGGTTCCCTGCGACCCGGTCCGCTCCGGCGTGGCCGTACCGCTGGGCAGCGTGCAGCCCTCCTGGCCGGCCACCGTCGTGGCGCATGCCTTGGCGTCCGCGGGGTCTTCGGCGGCCACCATCCGGGTGTACGCGTCGCCCGGCCCGGTGCCGGGCTCGGCCTTGTCGCTCTCCGTCCGACCGCCCGCGGTGATCCGCACCGAGTCGCCCGGCGCCGCCTCGGTGATCCGAGCCCAGGCCGCCCGGCAGACCTCGCTGTAGCGGACCTCCACGAACGTCGCACCGACCCTCGCGTCGCCGACCGTACGGGCGTGTTCGCCGCCGCAGCCCATCTCCTCCGGGTCCGCCCCCGTGCATGTCTCACCGCCGCACTTCACACCCGCCGGCGGGTCCGGCTGGGCCGAAGTGGTTGACGGCGGCAGCGGCGGGGGCTTGGCGTCGTCACCCTCCTCGCCGCCGAAGCCGAACAGCAGTACGGCGGCCGCGACCACGAGCAGCGTGCCGACGATCCCGGACCCCAGCAGCACCCGGCGGCGGGCACCACCCGGCCGGGCGGCGGCACCGGCCGGCGGTTCCGTACGGTCCGTGGAGGTGCCGGAGCCGGCCCCGGATTCCGATGCCGTCGCCCCGGACCAGGGCCCGCCTCCGGCCGTACCCGCCACATCGGCGCGAGCCGCCCCGCCGCCGCTGTCCGCGCGG
>DOWQ01000466.1 GCA_003519485.1 Streptomyces sp.
GTCCAGCCCGTCGACCTCGGCCCGCAGTTGCTCGTACTCCTCCTGGGCGGCGGTGGCCCGGCGCAGGGCGTCGTCCCGCGACTCGGTCAGCCGGCCGATCTCGGCGCGGGCGGAGCCGGCCCGGCCGCGTGCGGCGTTGACCTGGCCGTGCAGCCGCGCCAGACCCTCCCGCCGGTCCGCGATGGCACGCGCCACGTCCTTGAGCCGGCGCTCCTCGCGGGCCAGCTCGCGCTCCAGCTCGGCGCGGTGCTCGACCGTGTCCTCCAACGCCCGGTGCGCGGCCTCCAGCGCGGCCTCCAGCTCCGCCTCCTGCTCGCGGATCCGGGCCGCCTCCCGCTCCATGTCCTCCGGGTCGCGGCCGCGCCGCTCCTCGGCCGGGGTCGTGGTCGCGCTCTTGACGCGGGCGTCGGCGAGGCTGATCGTGCCGCGCACCCGTTCGGCGAGCTGCGACAGCTCGTACCAGTTCTGCTGCGCCCGCTGGAGTCTCGGGGCCAGCCGGCGGACCTGCTCCTCCAGCTCCGCCTCGCGCCGCTGCGCCCGGCGCAGCTCGGCCCCGGTCGCCTCCTTGCGCTGCTTGAGCGCGGCCTCGTCGGCGACCTCGGCGCTGAGGGCCCGGCGCAAGGTGATCAGGTCGTCGGCGAGCAGCCGGAGCCGGGCGTCGCGCAGGTCGGCCTGGATGACGTTGGCGCGCCGGGCCACGGCCGCCTGCCGCCCGAGCGGCTTGAGCTGCCGGCGCAGCTCGTCGGTGAGGTCCTGGACGCGGGAGAGGTTGGCCTGCATCGCGTCGAGCTTCCGCAGCGCCTTCTCCTTGCGCTTGCGGTGCTTGAGTACCCCGGCCGCCTCCTCGATGAAGGCCCGGCGCCCCATCGGATCGGCGTGCAGTACGGAATCCAACTGGCCCTGGCCGACGATCACGTGCATTTCCCGGCCGATACCGGAGTCGGACAGCAATTCCTGGATGTCGAGCAGCCGGCAGGTATCGCCGTTGATCTGATACTCACTGCCGCCGTTGCGGAACATGATCCGCGTGATCGTGACCTCGGCGTAGTCGATCGGGAGCGCGCCGTCGGAATTGTCGACGGTGAGGGACACCTCGGCGCGGCCCAGCGGCGGGCGGCCGGTCGTGCCGGCGAAGATGACGTCCTCCATCTTTCCGCCGCGCAGCGATTTAGCACCCTGCTCACCCATTACCCAGGACAGCGCGTCCACGACATTGGACTTGCCGGAACCATTCGGGCCCACGACACAGGTGATACCCGGCTCGAAGCGCAGTGTCGTGGCCGAGGCGAAGGATTTGAACCCGCGCAGGGTCAGGCTCTTGAGATGCACGCCGCTGGACTCTACCTCCCGTGCGGCATCCGGCACCCTTGTCCCGGCTGCCACAGCACTGTCGCGCGCCGTTCGATTTCGGTTTCACCGACGAGCGCTCAGGGCACACCAGGGTGGAGGGAACAAGTGGACCGGGGGCGGAAAAGAAGAAGGGACGCCGAGGCGTCCCTTGCAGTTTCTCAAGTGGCTGAGATCGCTGTCCGACCGGCCATGGGCTGAGGTCAGGTGAACGCGGGCTCGGCCTGGTGTACGTCGATGTCGATGCTGTCGAGCAGCGAGTCGCCGTGATGCGTGGCGGCGGACAGCGCGTCATTCTCGGCCTGCATCCGTACGAGCTCGGATTCCAGGTCCTGTACGCGTTGCTGAAGCCGTCGCATCTCGGACATGAGTCGCGGGTCGGAGCCGCCGACGTAACCGAAAAGCGCCTTTGCCATGATGGATGGTCCTCCACACTGAGTGACCGACCGAAGCGGTGTGGGTCGAGAGGGATTCGCACCCGCGATGCCTGCCAAAGCCATGAATCCCGGTGCCTGACAGGTAGGGTGCGCGGGGATTCAAGCGTCTCACCAAAAGGTTTGAGGGTCAACACGATCACAGCCCGTATCCTCGGGCGACCGGAGAGCGCGCGGCGGGGGAATGTGCGGCGCTGCTCTGTCCAGGCGGGCCCGGTGGACGTATGGATCTTCCCTCTGGTCCGCAGCCTTGCACGGCGCCGCGTTCTTGGCAACCACCAGGTCATAGCTGCCCTGTGCAGTCACCTCCGGCCTTCCGGCCGCCGTCCGGAGAGGCCTTCGGCGGCACGGCGCGCGGGGTGTTCACCGGATTTCAAAGGTCTGGTAACCGCCGCGCGGTGTGTCCCACATCTCCGTGGCACCGTCCACCCGGCCGGGCGTGTCGCCGGTCAGCAGCCAGTCGAGCAATTGTTCACAATTCCGCCGGGGCCCCTCGGCCACCACCTGCACCCGGCCGTCGCCGAGATTCGACGCGAACCCGGCCAGCTCACCGATCTCGAGCGCCCGGGCCCGGGTGAACCAGCGGAAGCCGACACCCTGGACGCGGCCGCGGACCCACGCGGTGAGGCGGACATCTTCGTTCATGCGTGCACGCTAACCGGCGGACTGTCCGGGCCGCACTTCTCGCACGGAAGCCCTGCGCACGGTCGGCCCGCGGAGACCGGCCGGCCACACTTCACCCGTACGAGTGAGGGCGGTGCGGCCGAGCGGACACCGCGCGGTCAGCGGCGGCTGCGCGTGCCCCACCGCAGCGGACTCCCTCACCGTCTCCGGCGACCGCGACCCGCGCGGGTCGGCACGTCGGGTCGGCATGCCCGGCCGGCGTCCGTGCGGGCCGCAGTCCGGGGCCGCTTCCCGTGCCGTCGCGAGCCCTCACCCGGGTACGC
>DOWQ01000595.1 GCA_003519485.1 Streptomyces sp.
ACGGTTCGATTCCGTATTGGGGCCCCACACACGTAGGCCCCCCGCCCAACAGGCGGGGGCCTACGTGCATTTAAGGGTCTAGGCCGGCTCGTCGCGCGGCTCGGGCACCCGCATCACGAGGATCGCCATGTCGTCGGAGGCGGGCTCGGCTGCGAAGCGCTCCACGGCCCGCAGGACGCGGGAGGCGACCGCACCCGCCGTCAGGCCCGTGCAGGTCGTCAGAACGTCCGTCAGGCCGTCGTCGCCCAGCATCCGGGAGCCCTCGCGGCGCTCGGTCACACCGTCCGTGACGCAGAGCAGGACATCGCCCGGGTCCAGGGTGACCGTCTGCTCGTACAGCTCGAGGTCGTCCATCACGCCCAGCAGCGGCTGCGGCTCCGCGGCCGGTTCGACGCTGCCGTCCTGCCGGAGGCGCAGCGGCAGTGGATGGCCGGCGCAGACGACCTTCAGCACCGCGCTGCCGTCCCGCTGCGGCCACAACTCGCCGTAGAGCAGGGTCAGGAAGCGGCTGCGGGCGCCCTCGTCGAGGATCGCCGCGTTCAGCCGCTCCAGGACGGCCGGTCCGCCGAAGCCCTCCCTGGCGAGGAGGCGGAGCGNNTCGTAGAAGTCGCCGCCGACCTCATTGCCCTCGCCCGCCGCGCGGTAGATGACCTCGACCTCGACGCCGGGGACCTCGGGCAGCTCCGGCGGCAGCAGGCTCCGCTGGAGCGACTGGCTGATGGCCGTCCGCTCCGAGTACAGCCGGGCGTTGTCCAGGGCGAGAGCGGCCCGCCGGGACAGGTCCTCGGCCAGCTCCAGGATCTCCTGCCGGAAGTGCTCGTCGGACGGCTTGCCGAGGGTGAGCATGCCGATGACCCGGTTACGGGCCACCAGCGGCAGGACGACCGTCTCGCCACCGACCGCGGACGCCGTCGCGAGCGACGGGCCGGGGCCCGCCGCGGCGTGGGCGGAGTCGCCCAGGCCCAGGCTGCGCAGCGAGGAGCGGAGCGCGGACGAGTGGGCCGCGTCGCTCGGGGCGGTCCACAGGTGGGCGCCGGGGGTCGGTACGGGCTCGGGCGGCGCGACCTTGTTGAGCAGGTTCTTCAGCCCGTCGATGCGGTCCTCGTCCTCGTGCAGGACGTACGACAGTTCGGGCCCGGACGACTGGTCGACGACGGTGTAGACGGCGCACCAGGTGGCGAGTGTCGGAACCGTCATCTGGGCCATGAGCGCGAGCGTCTGGTCCCGGTCGAGGGTGCCGGCGAGCAGGTCGGAGGCCTCGACGAGGAAGGACAGCGAGCCGCGGCGGAGCCGCTCCAGCTCGGTCAGCCGGGCCCGTTCGACGGCGAGTGCGATGCGGTCGGCCGCGAACTGCAGCCGCAGCGCCTCCTCGTTGGTGAACCGGCCGGCAGCCTCGGCCGCGACGCCGAGGGAGCCGGTGAGCCGCCCCTCGACCTTGAGCGGCACGGTGACGACCGCGCGCATCCCGGTGCCGGCGAGCAACGGTACGGCGCCGGGCACGACGGTGAGGTCCTCGTGGACGGCCGGCATCCGCGCCGAGCCGTAGCGCCCGGTGCCCGCCTCGACCGGGACCCGGGCGAAGCGCTGCCGGGCGGAGGGCAGCCCGGTGGAGGCGCGGACCTCCAGCTCCGTCTCGTCGTCGGTGGCGAGCAGCAGATACGCGGCGTCGCCGTCGAGCATGTCACGGGCGCGCTCCACGGTGCGCTGGAGGAGCCCGTCCAGGTCGTCCGGGGCCGGGGAGCCGATGAAGACCTCGAAGGGGTCCACGGCCGTGCCGCGGCCCTCTCCGGAGTGCGCGGAGTCGCCGGAGCCGGGGGAGCGCAGGGTGGTCTGCAGCACCGCCCGCTCCTGGTCGCGGACGAGGAGGCAGACGGTGGACGGGGCGCCGTCGGCGTCGCGNNACCCGGAGGTGGGAGGCGTAGACGGGCACGACCCGGCCGTCGGTGGCCCGAACACCGTACGAGCCCTCCCAGCGGGAGAGCTGCAGCGCCTCGACGATGCCGGTGCCGGTGCCGGGCGTGTGCGGCCAGGCGGCGACGTCGGTGAGGGGCTTTCCGAGGACCTGTTCGGCGGGGAAGCCGAANNGCGTCGTCGTTCCAGGAGCTGATGGCGTAGCCGCTGTCGATCTGGATCACGGCGACCCGGACGTGCGGGTCGGCGACCGGCAGGGCGTCGACGGGCAGGGCCGGGCCGGCGGAACGGGTGCCCGCGGGGCGCTCGGGGGAGTCGAGCTGGAACCAGACCTGCTTCTGGGCGGCGCTGTACTCGACGCCCCAGCTGCTGGCGAGGGCGCCGCACAGCATCAGGCCGCGGCCGCCCTCCCGGTCGGGGCTGGTGGCCTGCGCGGCGTTGCCCTGCAGCGGGACGTCGCGCTCGGGGTAGCGGTCGCCGACCTCGATGCGGATCCCCCCGTCGGTGCGCAGGCAGATCACGTCGGCGGCGGTGCCCGCGTGGACCACGGCGTTGGTGACGAGCTCGCTGGTCAGTACGACGGCGTCGTCGATGATGTCGGCGAAGCCCCAGCCCTGGAGGGTGTCGCGGACGAAGGCACGGGCACTGGCGACCGAGCGCCCGACCGGCTCGAAGGTGGCCGTAGCCCGCGCGGTGATCACTGGTCTCCTCAGCTGATGTGTTTCGGTGCTTGGTACACGCATCGCCGGCAGGGGCAGACCGTCCGGAAGCGCGGTGCCGGCGGGTCCGCCGGGCGGGTGGCCGGTGTCACTGCCCGCCCCGTCCTGCCGGATCAGGCTCTCGCCCCGCTCCTTCATCCCACTCCCTACGGCCGGACGGCCCGCCGTCGCGCCTCTGGCGACGCTCGCAGTACTCGTGTCCCCACCCCCCGCTCGGGCGGGGAGGTGGACAGCCGGATGCCAGGTTACTTACCTTCGCCGTTCGCGAGGATGCCGGTCGCGCGTGTTTCCACCGGGAGAGTGTGTTGAACGGTGTGCGATGCTGCCGAACTGTTATGGCCTGGTTCAGTACGGGTGAAACACTGGGCAGGCTTCACGAGAAGACCTTGACGGAACGGTCGACCCTGCGGGAGGGACACGGTGGATTCTGGCGCAGCCGCGCGGAGCACCAACACGCGCACGAAAGGCGGGCGCTCCCGTGGTGGCGGGACGACCGAGGTGGATACGGCTGCCTTGAACCGGCTGCTCACGGCNNCTGGCGGCGATGCGGGACGGCAACTTCCGCAAGCGGCTCACGGTGTCCGGCGACGGGACGATGGCGGAGATCTCGGCGGTCTTCAACGAGGTCGCCGACCGCAATCAGCAGCTGACGGGCGAGATCGCGCGGGTGCGCAGGGTCGTCGGTCGTGAGGGAAAACTCACGGAGCGGCTCGAGACGGGCCCCTGTGAGGGCTCGTGGGCGGCGGCGATCGACGCCTCGAACGCACTGGTGGACGATCTGGTCCGGCCGGTGTCCGAGGTTGGCCGGGTGCTGTCGGCGGTCTCCGAGGGCGACCTCGAGCAGCGGATGGACCTGCGGTCGCAGAGTTCGGACGGCTCGGCGCACCCGCTGCGCGGGGAATTCCTGAAGGTCGGCCGTACGGTCAACGGGCTGGTCGACCAGCTGTCGGCGTTCACCGACGAGGTGACCCGGGTGGCC
>DOWQ01000596.1 GCA_003519485.1 Streptomyces sp.
CTAGTCGCCCTGCTCCTGCCCATCGATGCCATGGCAGGCACCCTACTGGCCTGGTCGCCGGCGGCTATCGCCGAGTGCGGGGCGCCCAGGCCCTTCAGCGGGCCGGCTTCTCTTTGGCGTACTTGCCCTGCAGTCGCCGCTCCTCCGGCCAGCGGACGTCCCGAGCCCACGACAGCTGTTCGAAGATGCAAATGAGCCGGGCGCTGGAGTCGAGTTGTCCCCGCAGCACGCCGTGCCGCGCCGAAGTCGGGTCCGCGTGGTGCAGGTTGTGCCACGACTCTCCGCCCGACAGCAGGGCGAGCCACCACACGTTGCCCGACCGGTCGCGGGCCTTGAAGGGGCGGTCCCCGCTGATGTGGCAGATCGAGTTGATGGACCAAGTCACGTGGTGGAGCAGGCCGATGCGGACCAGCCCCGCCCAGAAGAACGCCGACCACGCCGCCCCGCTGTCCCAGGCCCCGTCGCCCCAGAGTCCGCCCGCCACGGCAGGCGCGCCGAACGAGAACAGCACGATCAGCGGCTGCCACTGCCCGACCCGGACCAGGTCGCGGTCGGCGAGCAGGTCCGGGACGTATTTCTGCTGGTTGGTCTTCTCGTTGTTGAACGTCCAGCCGACATGCGCCCACACCATGCCCTTGAGCAACGCGCCCACGCTGGTGCCGAACCGCCAGGGCGAGTGGGGGTCGCCGGGCCGGTCCGAGTACTGATGGTGCCGCCGGTGATCGGCCGACCAGGTGATCACATCGCCCTCGACCGCCATCGTCCCGGCCACCGCCAGCGCTATCTTCAGCGGCCGGGCGGCCTTGAACGCCTTGTGGGTGAACAGCCGGTGGTACCCGACGGTGATCCCGTGGACGGCGACGGCGTACATCACCGCGCCGATCACCAGGTCGTGCCAGGTGACGCCCCACCCCCACAGGACCACGACCGAGGCGATCACCGCGGCGAACGGAACCCCGACGAAGATTCCCACGATGACCCGGTCGGACGTTCCCATTCGCTCGCCCCATGCCACGTCGGAGCCGGCCACCGTGCTGGACTGCGCCATGAGTCCTCCTGGATCGGTACGAGTGACCGGACTCTACTGACGGGTATGCGCATGCTCTACGCAGCAGTCGCGCACCGCGGGCCCGGCCGTACCGCACAGAACTGACAACAGGCGTCCCCGAAGTCGGACGCCGCTGCGGCCGGCGGCGCGCGTTCCGGGCTACGGGCTCACGCGTACGGCTACGGCTTACCGGCTCAGCCTCCGATCCCGGTCACCGCAGGTCGTGGCGTACCCAGAGATCCCGTCCACGAGCTCGGGGCGCTTCGCGGCGGTGGTGATCGTCAGGGTCATGGTGGCCGGCCTTTCGCGGACAGGGCGGTACGGGAGCGACCGATCATGATCGCCCGTCCACGCCCACGCCGCCACCGTTTATCCCGCCCCGCCGCCTCGGGCCACCCGCCTCGGCCTCGCTACCCACCGTAGCGGTCGAACTCGCCTGCCTTGACGCTGCGGAGGAACGCTGCCCAGGTGCCGGGGGCCGCAGTGAGGACGGTCTCCGGGTGGTCACTCTCCCGTAGCCGGACCGGTCCTTCGGCTCCGGCCGCCGCCCCCACCTCGACGCATTCGTTGTTGCCGCCGGAGCTGAACGAGGACTTGCGCCAGGCCGGCTGAAGCATCGGACTCCCCTACAGGTCGTACATGATGTGCTGGATGAGGCTCAGCGAGTCCTGGGACTGATGAGACTCGGGCGCCGCCTCCGGGTCCACCGGAGCCAGCGCCAACGTGCTGAGCCGTTCGAACAGTTTGGCGTACTCGGCAAGACGTTCGCCATCCCCGGCGAATGCGGAGTCCACAGGGCGGTCGAGATAGACCGTGTCCAGTTCGGGGGACGGGCCACTGAACACGATGAACGGACCGGCGAAAGCGGAGTAGACGCCTGCCTCGAACGGAAAGACCTGCACGGTGACGTGAGGCAGGCGCGCGACCTCGATCAACCGCACCAGCTGTCTGCGCATCGTCGTTGCCGACCCGATCCGCACATGGAGCGCGGGCTCCGAGACGATCGCGTGGTAGGCCGTTGCCTCATCCCCGTCCAGAACGCGCTGCCGGTCGAGCCGGAACTGCACAAAACGGTCGACGCGTTCGGCGTCCGGCTCAAGCGCCGCGATCACCGCGTGCGCGTAGTCGCCGGTCTGCAGCATCCCCGGAATGAGCTGCGGCTCGTGCATGCGGATGCTCGTGGAACGCGCCTCCAACTCGGCCAGGTCCCTGGCCACCGGGGATGTCACTTCCTGGTATTCGTCCCACCACCCCTTGCCCCGGTCCTGAGCCATCTCCATAAGGCCCTCGAACAACGCCCCTTCCGGACAACCGTAGGAACGGAGCAGCCGGTAGAGCCCGTTGCGCGGCACGTCCATCCGGCCTGCCTCGATATGGCTGATCCGGGTGCGGTCGGCATCGAGGAGGGCCCCGGCCTCATCTCCCGAGAGTCCGGCCCGCTTTCTCAGTTTGCTAAGCTCCGCCCCCAGTCGGCGCTGCCGTTCACTGGGGCTCATCCTCGCCGCCATGTACTCCCACCTCGCAGTCCCGCGCAGTTTGCCTTCCGCATCGGCATCCGTCCACGTATCGCCGGTCGTTCCACGCGTGCGGGTGATCCTGCCCGTGCACGGTTGTAACTCGGTCATCCGTGAACCTCGTTTCGGGTACGACCCCGCCCACCACCGCGGCAGCGGAAGTGCACCGGGCCCATGTCAGACGGGCCCGGCATCGCCACCGCCGCCCGCGAGGGCACTGCGCACCGCCCGGCAGGAGAGCCCATGCGCACCGGATCCCCCGACTGTTCCCTCGTCTTCCCGCCCGACCCCGTATGGGTACGTACAGCCCGCGAAGCCGTGCGGACACTGCTTGCCGCCGTGCAGCGGGCCGACCTCGTCGACACCGCGCTGTTGCTGACGTCGGAGGCCGTCACGAACTCCGTCAACGCCTGTCGCGGCAAGGGGTGCACGGCGCCCGTCACCGTCTTCGCCGAGTGGCTCGGCCAAGCGCCGGGCAGGCTCCGGGTGCTGGTGCACGACGAGGCCGCCGGAATGCCGGTGTGCCGGACGCCCGGGTCCGGGGAGGAGTCCGGGCGCGGGCTGCTGCTCATCTCGTCCGGCGCCGATGCCTGGGGCGTGTGCCGGCACGGGCCGGGGCGCGGCAAGGCGACGTGGTTCGAGCTGGGGGCACGGGGCACGGCGGACCGGCCGGTGTTCGGCGGGTCACCCGGATGACGGCTCAGCCCGAGGCAGTCGCCGCGCCGTCCGCGATCATGTCCGCGACCTCCCCCGTACGCTCCGCCTCCTCCGCCGCGAACCGCTCCGCGTCCAGCCGCTCCGCCAGCTCCTCGTCCTGGGCCATCAGCAGGTCCAGGTTCGAGTCGCCGAGCTCCAGGACGCCCAGGTCCACGTAGGCGCGCTGGAGGCGCGGGCCCCACAGGCCGATGTCCTTCACACACGGCACGATCCGGCTGAACAGCAGCTTCCGGAAGAGGTGCAGGAACTCGGACCGCTCGGTGAACTCCTCCGCCTCGGCCGCCGGGATGCCGAAGTTCTCCAGGACCTCGGTGCCGCGCAGCCGGTCGCGCATCAGGTAGCAGCCTTCGATGACGAACTCTTCGCGTTCCCGAAGCTCCACGTCCGAGAGCTGTTTGTAGTAGTCGCGGAGCGCCATCCGCCCGAAGGCCACATGCCGGGCCTCGTCCTGCATGACGTAGGCGAGGATCTGCTTCGGCAGCGGCTTGTCGGTGGTGTCCCGGATCATGCCGAAGGCGGCCAGGGCCAGCCCCTCGATGAGGACCTGCATGCCGAGGTACGGCATGTCCCAGCGGGAGTCGCGCAGGGTGTCCCCGAGCAGGGTCTGGAGGCTGTCGTTGACCGGGTAGAGCATCCCGATCTTCTCGTGCAGGAAGCGGCCGTAGACCTCGGCGTGCCGGGCCTCGTCCATCGTCTGGGTGGCGGAGTAGAACTTCGCGTCGAGGTCGGGGACGGATTCGACGATCCGGGCCGCGCAGACCATCGCGCCCTGCTCGCCGTGCAGGAACTGGCTGAACTGCCAGGATGCGTAGTGCTGCCGCAGATCGCCCTTGTCCTTCTCGGTGAGCTTGTCCCAGTACCGGGTTCCGTACAACGAGAGCGACTCGTCCGGCATGCCGAGGGGGTCGGAGGGATCCACCTCGAGATCCCAGGCGATCCGCTTGGTGGCGTCCCACTGCTTGTCCTTGCCCTTCTGGTAGAGGGCGAGCAGCTGTCGGCGGCCTTCGTCGTACTCCCAGCTGAAGCGGGCCGCGCCGGTGGCGGGGACCTGCCAGATCGATTCCTTCGGGGCGTGCGTGTAGAGCTCCTGCGTCGACATCGACGCCTCCTCGGCCTCGGACTCCCGTACGGAAGGGGGTGGTTGGCAGGCTCACACGTCTTGAGTGACACGGTCAACAAGTTGCGTCCAGGGGATTGACGTCCTTGCTGACAAGCAGTCTCATAAGGGGTGACCGAGGGTAACCCACAAGCGAGGTGGCCATAGCCATGACGATCACGACCGAGACCGAAAGCGTGCGGGACGCTCTCGGCCTGCTCAAGGACCGGGAGCAGGTGGCACAGCGGCTGCTGGATGCATCGGCCAAGCACTCGTTCGACCCCGACACCGATCTCGACTGGGACGCGCCGCCGGAGGACGGTCTCTGGTTCTGGCCGCCGGAGCTGGTCTCGCTCTACGGCACCCCGCTGTGGAAGCGGATGTCCGAGCAGCAGCGCATCGACCTGTCGCGGCACGAGGCCGCGTCCCTCGCCTCCCTCGGCATCTGGTTCGAGATCATCCTGATGCAGCTGCTCACCCGGCACATCTACGACAAGCCGCCGACCAGCTCGCACGTGCGCTACGCGCTCACCGAGATCGCCGACGAGTGCCGGCACTCGAACATGTTCGCCCGCCTGATCGAGCGGAGCGGCGCGCCGGTCTATCCCGTCTCGCGGATGAACCACAACCTCGGGCGGCTGTTCAAGACCGTCTCCACCACGCCCGGCTCGTTCACGGCGACGCTGCTCGGCGAGGAGATCCTCGACTGGATGCAGCGGCTGACCTTTCCCGACGAGCGCATCCAGCCGCTCGTCCGCGGCGTGACCAAGATCCATGTCGTGGAGGAGGCCCGGCACGTCCGGTACGCCCGCGAGGAGCTGCGCCGGCAGATGACGACCGCGCCGCGCTGGAGCCGCGAGTTCACCCGGCTCACCTCCGGGGAGTTCGCCCGCGTCTTCTCCGAGGCGTTCATCAACCCGGACGTCTACACGAACGTCGGCCTCGACAAGCGGGAGGCGGTTGCCCAGGTCAAGGCCAGTGCGCACCGCCGCGAGGTGATGCAGACCGGCGCCAAGCGGCTGACCGACTTCCTGGACGAGATCGGGGTGCTGCGCGGCCCGGGGAGGAAGCTCTGGAAGAGCTCCGGGCTGCTGGCGTAACTCCACCGGCGCCCGCTGCCATACCGCAGCTCACCGGGGCATTGGCGGATACCCTGCTGGACATGAACGGCAGCGGATCCGCCCCGACAGCACTCCCCGGTCGCGGTGCCGGCACCGGTGCCGGAACCAGTACGGGTGCCGGACCCGGTGCCGGCACCGGGTCCGGCGTCGCGTACCGCCGGCTGACCGTGGAACAGCGCCGGCGGCAGCTCCTCGACGCGGCCCTGGAGCTGTTCGCGCACCGCGCCCCGGAGGACGTGTCGCTCGACGACGTCGCCCACGCCGCCGAGGTGTCGCGCCCGCTCGTCTACCGCTACTTCCCGGGCGGCAAGCAGCAGCTGTACGAGGCGGCGCTGCGCAGCGCCGCCGACGCGCTGGAGCTGTGCTTCGCCGAACCGCAGACCGGCCCGCTCTCCCAGCGGCTGGCCCGCGCCCTGGACCGCTACCTCGGCTTCGTCGACGAGCACGACGCCGGTTTCGCGGCCCTGCTCCAGGGCGGCAGCGTCGCCGAGACCTCCCGGACGACGGCGATCGTCGACGCGGTGCGCCGGGCCGCCGCCGAGCAGATCCTCGTCCACCTGGACGTGGCGGAGCCCGGACCGCGGCTGCGGATGGCGGTGCGTACCTGGATCGCCGCCGTCGAGGCCACCTCGCTGATCTGGCTGGACGAGGACAAGCAGCCGCCGTTGGACGAGCTGCGCGACTGGCTCGTCGACCACTTCATCGCGCTGCTCACCGCGACCGCCGCGAGCGATCCGCAGACCGCCGACGTGGCCCGGTACGCCCTCACCTCGGAGTCGGCGGACGGGCCGGTGGGCGACCTCGTCCGCCGGTTGCTCCCGGTGGTGGGCGACATGGCGCATCTGCTGCTGCCCGAGCTCGCCGAGCCGGTCGGGCCGAAGCCGTGAGGAGCGAGGAGACGCCCTTCGTGGGCGGGCCGCTGGACGGCCGGGTCCTCCCCGTCCTGACGGGCCCCACCGGACATCCGCCGAAGGTCTACGAGGTCCCCGTGCCGGTCCCCGGCGGCGGCGCGCCCGTGGTGCACGTCTACCTCCGGGAGATCCGCGGCCGCAGCAAGCGGCTCGCCCTGCCGCAGGGCTGGAAGTACGTCTACGCCTCGGAGGGCCGCCCCGCCACCCGCCTCGGATGGCCCTGGTCCAAGGACGGGTCGAAGGGACGGCCGTAGCACGCGCGGCCGCCCGCACCCGTCCGCCGCGCGCGGGGCCACGCCGGATCGCACCCAACGGGTGACCCGCTCCCCCGGATACGCCCGCTCGCCTTGCGCGCACCCCGCGCCCCGCTGACGATCGCCCCGAGCGACAAGCAGCGGGAGGTGCCTCCATGTCCGTACGGTTCGCACGGTCGGCGGTCTGCACAGCCGCGCTGCTCACCGCCGTACTCGCCCCGCCGCCACCGGCCGCCGGCGCTGCCCCGCCGCCCGCACAGCGGCCGGCCGCGGATCTCCCCTTCCCGCACC
>DOWQ01000457.1 GCA_003519485.1 Streptomyces sp.
CGAGAATCGCTAGAACCCGCCAACAGCCGGGGCCCTCCTCGCATCCGTACCAGCACCTGCACCCGCCGGTGCTGCGGTCCCTCAGTGAAGGTGCGGCCCGGGGTGACGCGCGGGCACTTCCGTGCATCCATGGAGGCATGACCGATTCGGGACTCGAACGCTTCGTGCAGCAGAGCTGCATCCTGCTCACGACGTACAAACGGGACGGGACGTCCGTGGGGACGCCCGTCCATATCGCCGTCGAGGGTGACCACGCCTACATCCGTACGTATGCCAAGGCCGGGAAGGCCAAGCGGATGCGGAACTTCCCGGACGTGGAGATCGCCCCCTCCACGTTCAGGGGCCGGCCGACCGGGCCGACCTGCAAGGCCCGGGTCCGGCTCCTCGACCGGGGCAGCGCGGAGAACGCCCACGCCGCGAGGCGGCTGGCCCGCAAGTACCCGGTGGTGCACGGCTTCCTCGTGCCGACTCTGCACCGGCTCCAGCGGGACCGCACCCTGCACTACGAGCTGAGGCTCCACGAGGACGAGCCGGCGGAACCGGGGTGACCGGGGTGACCGGGCAACCGGGCAATGGAACGCACCGGGCCGGTGCCGGACCAGCGACCGGACGCGAGCCGGCCGTGCGAGCCGGCTCGCACGGCCGTCAGCCGCGCCGGAACAGCCGGCGCACCCCCATGAACAGGACGACCGCCGCCGCGATCGTCAACCCGCCGATGACGAGTTCGCGATCTTCCCCTGCCTCGGACGCCGAGTCGCCCGCCCCCGTGCCGCCCCCGTCCTCGCGGCCCGCTGCCGCGCCAGCCGAACCCTCTCCGCCGTCCTTCTCCCCCGCCGCCGAACCCGCCCCGTCCGCCCCGTCCGCCCCGTCCGTCCCGTCCGCTCCCTCCCCCTCGTCCGCCACCGACTCCGGCAGCAGCTCGCCGGCCAGCGGCACCTCCGTCACCGGGCTCCGCTCGCCCTCCGTGCCGTACATCAGCGACCGCCCGTCCGCCGTGAAGGTGACGGACTCACCCTGCCGTTGCATCGGCACGCTCGGCCGGGACGCGAGCGCCTCGGGCCGGCTGTCCTTCCAGCGGTACGCCCGCGCCCCGAAGTAGCCGCGCACCACCAGCCGGGTGCCGTCCGGCGAGAAGGCCGCGTCGGTCGCCCACAGGTCGATGCCGGCGATCCGTTCGAAGGTGTTCACGCCCGACGCGGACGGCTCCGCCGGACCCTCGTACAGCCCGCCGCCGTCCTCGTGCTTGCTCACGATGTACATCCGGCCCGTCCTCGGGTGCACCAGCAGCGATTCGGCGTCGCGCGGGCCACCGTCGTAGCGCACCGTGAAACGGGTCGGGGTGACCGTGGTGTCCCGCAGCTTCTCCGGCTCGGGGAAGCGGTGGATCCACACCTCCGGCCAGCTGCCGCCGAGGTTGTCGCCGAGGTCGCCGACGTGGACCTGCCCGTCCGGGCCGACGGACACGGCCTCGACGTCCCGCGGCTCCACCCCGGCGAGGGTGACGGTCGCGACCGTACGGCCCGTCCGGCTGTCCACGGCGTAGACGTACGGCCCGTCGTCGCTGTCGTTGTGCGTCCAGTAGACACCGGGGTGCGCGCGGCTCGCGGCCAGCCCGCTGGATTCCGTGATCCGTTCGTCCTCGATGGTGAAGGAGGACGGGGATTCCGCGGCTGCGGCGGCCGGGGCCGCGGCGAGCGCGGTGCCGACGGCCAGGGCGGCGGCTCCGAGGCCGCGCGAGAGCGAACGCATGCCGCAAAGACTGCCATCCCCCGCCGAGGGCCGGGGGTGTCGTGTCCAGCGTCACGTCGCAGGCGGGGTGCCGGTTCCGGGATGATGTCGGGATGCGCATCCTCTTCGTCGGCGATTCGATGACCATCGGCAGCGCCGGCGAACACACCTGGCGTTATCGCATGTGGCAGCACCTCAACCGCGAGTTCGGCGGCCCCTTCCGCATCGTCGGCCCCCGGCAGGAGCTGTACGACCCGTACGCCGGCGCGCCCGTCTCGCGGGAGTACGCCGACCCCGGCTTCCCCGAGCGCGCCCGCGCCCACCTCGCGGGCTGGGGCGAGGGCTGGCTGCACATGGCGCCGGTCATCCGCGAGGCGGTCGTCGAACACCGGGCCGGCCTGCTGCTCGTCTCGCTCGGCCTGATCGACCTCGGCTTCTACACCGACGCGCGGCAGACCGCCGAGAACGCCCGGCAGTTCATCGCCGAGGCGCGGGCCGGCAATCCCGGCATACGCATCGTGGTGATGCCCGTCATCCCGAACACCCGCGCGGAGTCGGACCTGCCCTTCGCCGAGGAGTGCAGGCGCTTCAACGAGCTCCTCGCCAAGGCCGTGGCCGACCTCGACATCCCCGCCTCCCCACTGCTCCTCGCCTCGCCGCCGGAGGACTGGGACCTGCACCGCGACACGTACGACGGCACCCACCCCAGCGCCCGGGGCGAGCACCGGATCGCGGCGGCCTTCGCCGACGCGCTGCACCAGGCGTGGGACGTCGGAGCGCCGTACGAGTCGCCGCTCGTGGCGGGCTGAGCAAAGGAGACGGCCGCGGCAGGCGCCATCGGAGGACGGCGGCCAACCCGCCCGGGGGGAACAACCCTTGCTTCGAGCGCACTCGAAGGCGTTGGCTGGTGAGCCATGAAGTACACGCAGCTCGGACGCACCGGACTCAAAGTCAGCCGACTGGTCCTCGGCACGATGAACTTCGGACCCGTCACGGACGAGGCCGACAGCCACGCCATCATGGACGCCGCGCTCGACGCGGGGGTCAACTTCTTCGACACGGCGAACGTCTACGGCTGGGGCGAGAACAAGGGCCGCACCGAGAAGATCGTCGGCAGCTGGCTCGCCAAGGGCGGCGACCGCCGCGACAAGGTGGTCCTGGCCACCAAGGTCTACGCCAACATGGGCGCGGACAACCCCGCGTGGCCCAACCACGACAAGCTCTCGGCCCTCAATATCCGCCGCGCGGTCGACGCCAGCCTCAAGCGGCTCGGCACCGACCACATCGACCTCTACCAGTTCCACCACGTCGACCGCTCCACCCCGTGGGACGAGATCTGGCAGGCCATGGACGTCCTCGTCCAGCAGGGCAAGATCCTGTACGCCGGATCGTCCAACTTCGCGGGCTGGAACATCGCCCAGGCCAATGAGACCGCGCGCCGCCGCGGCTCGTACGGCCTGGTCAGCGAGCAGTGCCTGTTCAACCTCGCCGAGCGCCGCGCCGAGATGGAGGTCATCCCGGCCGCTCAGGAGTACGGCCTCGGCGTCATCGCCTGGTCCCCGCTGCACGGCGGGCTGCTCGGCGGCGCGATCCGCAAGGAGAGCGAGGGCGGCGCCTCCCGCTCCGCGACCGGACGGGCCGCCGACGCGCTCAAGGACCCGCAGCAGCGGGCCCAGATTCAGAGCTACGAGGACCTGCTCAGCAAGCACGGCCTCGACCCCGGCGAGGCAGCACTGGCCTGGCTGCTCACCCGGCCCGGCCTGACCGGGCCCATCGTCGGGCCGCGTACGGCGGAGCAGCTCGAGTCCGCGCTGCGGGCCGTCGAGCTGGAGCTGTCCGAGGAGGTGCTGGCCTCGCTCGAGGAGATCTTCCCGGGGCCGGGGCCGTCGCCGGAGGCCTTCGCCTGGTAGCGAAGTTGCGGGCGGCCGTGCGCCGGCTCAGTCGAGCACGGCCGCCACGACGACGATGACGAGCATCAGTACGAGCGTGCCGCTGACGATCCACGTTCTGGTCCTGGGGTCCACGCTCCGACACTAGCCCCGGCCGCCTCGCCATCCGCCGCCGGGGCCGCGCGGCGGCGGGCGAACCTGGACGGGCGCCGGTGGCTGCCGGCGCCCGGCCGACACCGGTGCCGGGCGGTTGCG
>DOWQ01000024.1:0-3945 GCA_003519485.1 Streptomyces sp.
ACGTCTCCCTCGGTGAACCAACCCTCGAACGGAACTCATCAACACTTTCCAACAAATCGGCACGGTGCGGGGTCCGGATCGCACAAACCGCCCGGATTTGAGCACGGCGCGAGCCGTCCCGGCCCTGCCTGCCCCCGCCGTGCCTGTCTCATCCCGCCCGCCGTGGCGCCGTGTGTACGGAGCGCGTCACGCCCGCTGTTCCAGGACGTCGACGGAGAGCTCGCGCACCACCCGCTCGTCGATCTCCACCCCGAGCCCCGGCGCGTCGGGCACCGCGGCCGTGCCGTTCTCGATCCGTACGGTCGTGCCCGCGTACGGCGAGTCGATGAACTGGCGGCCGTTCAGGTCGACCGGGGTGTCGATGCCGTACGCCGCGAACAGGTGGAGCGAGGCGGCCAGCCCCACGTCGGAATCGGTCAGTCCGGAGCCCATCAGCTCCACTCCGCTGTCCTCGGCGAGCGCGCACAGCCGGCGCGACAGCGTCAGCCCGCCGCTGCGCTGCACCTTGGCGATGGCGATGTCGACCGCCTCCAGCCGGACGAAGGTCGCCAGGTCGCTCGGGTGCCGCAGGCTCTCGTCGAGTGCGACGGGGACCGGGCTCGCGTCCCGGAGCCGGCGGAGCCCCGCGATGTCGTTGGCGGGGAGCGGCTGTTCGAAGGCGGTCACGCCGAGCCCGGCCAGCCGCCGGGCCATCCGCAGGGCGGCCTGCACGGTGTACGCCTGGTTGGCGTCGACCCACAGCGGGGCCCCGGGCGGCGCGTGCTCGCGCACCGCCTCGACCACGGCGGCGTCCGTCTGCTCGTCGTGCAGCCCGATCTTCACCTTAAACGCGCGGTACCCCTCCGCGCGGCCCTCGGCGACGCTGTCCCCGACCTCGGCCGGGGACTGGCCGGACACCACCCAGCCGAGCTCGACCGTCTCCCGGCGGCGCTGCCCCCACAGGACGCCCACCGGCACCCCCGCCGCCCGCCCGAGCAGGTCGTGCAGCGCGACGTCGACCGCCGCCTTGGCGAGCGGCGCGCCGATGGTGAAGCCGCGGTTGACGGCCCGGTCGAAGGCCGCGTCGACGGCGTCCAGGTTCCAGGCGGGCCGGCCGATGACCGCCGGCGCGAGGTAGCGGTCGACGGTGGTGACGATCGACTCGGCGGTCTCGTACGTCCAGGCGGGGATCGGCGTCGCCTCGCCCCAGCCCTCCACGCCGTCGGCGCAGACCTGCACCAGTACCCGGATGCTCGGCCGGCCGGCCACGGCCACGGCGCCGCCCGAGACGCCGAAGGAACGGCGGGTGGGGAGCGCGACGGCGAAGGTCCGCACCCGGTCGATCGTCAGGCCGGTGAGCGAGGCGGGGGCAGTGGGTGAGGCAGGGGAAGCCGCTGAGGCGGGGGAAGAGGGGGAAGCGGGCCGGGCGGGCGAAGTGAGCGGGGCGGCGGGCTGGTTCACGGGTTGGTCCTTCCGTACGGCCGGGGCCTCGCGCGCGGCGGCACGGCACCGGCGCGCGGCGGGGCGTCCCGGGTCCGGCCCTCCGAGCGGGAGCCGGACAACGGGATGGCGGTGCGAACCCGGCGGAGCCGGTGGGCGCGGTGGATGCGGAGGCCGTGGGCCGTACGGGCGGCGCCGGGCAGGGTCGCCCGGACCTGTGTTCCCCGTTCACTCACAGCACCCCCAGGGGCCTGGGACGGGCCCGGTCGTGGTGCGGTACCGAAACCTCGTAACGACCTCTTGACCACTTGCGCGCGGTGTCCTTAACGTTACGGAGCATAGCAGAAAGCGCTTTCTGAAAGCGGTTTCTGCGGGGTGTCCGGAAGCAACCCCGCCCCTACCGGAGGAGTTCGACGTGAGCCAGGGCGCCATCACCGGAACTCCGGCCGCCGTGGCGGGAGTCACCGAGCGGGCGCGGCGCGGCGCGGCGAGCAGGATCGGCGAGGCGGCCGAACGGACCTGGCGGCCGTTCGCCGTTCTCATCGCCTGCTTCGCCGCGTGGTGGGCGGTCTCCGCCGCCGAGCTGATCGAGCCGTATCTCGTGCCCTCGCCCGGGGCGACCCTGGAGGTGCTGCTCGGGAAGAGCGGCTACATCTGGCACCACAGCTGGGTGACGACGTACGAGACGCTGCTGGGCTTCCTGATCGCGGTCGCCTTCGGCGTGTTCACCGCGGTCGTGATGGTCCACTCCGAGACCGTCGAACGCACCCTCTATCCCATCCTGTTGTTCGCGCAGGTGATCCCCAAGATCGCCATTGCCCCGCTGTTCGTCGTCTGGCTGGGCTTCGGCATCGCGCCGAAGATCCTCATCGCGGTGCTCATCGCCTTCTTCCCCGTCGTCATCTCCATGGTGACCGGGCTCAAATCGGTGGACCCGGAGATGCTCCAGCTGTCGGCGACGATGGGTGCGAGCCCGTTGCAGACCTTCGTCAAGATCCGCTTCCCGGCCTCCTTCCCGCACCTGTTCTCCGGGCTGAAGGTGGCCGTCACGCTCGCCGTCACCGGCGCGGTCGTCGGCGAGTTCGTCGGTGCCAACGAGGGCCTGGGCTATGTGATCCTCCAGGCCAACGGCAACCTCGACACCCCGATGCTCTTCGCGGGGCTGCTCGTCATGTCGCTGATCGGCGTCGTCCTCTTCGTCCTCGTCGAGATCGCCGAGAAACTGCTGCTCCCCTGGCACGCCGGCCGCCGCGACGGCGCCGTCACCGCCACGTACTGACCCGAGCCCCCGTCATGAGAAGGGCAGCACCATGCACCTGCGCAGACTCCCGGCCGTCCTCGTCCCACTGCTTCTCGTCGCCGGCTGCGGGGGCGAGGGCGGGGAGACGACCACGAGCGATTCGGGGAAGAAGCTCGACAAGGCCACGCTGACCCTGAACTGGTATCCGTACGGCGAGCACGCGCCGTTCTACTACGGCAAGCAGCAGAAGATCTACGAGAAGCACGGCATCGACCTGGAGATCCGCGCCGGGCAGGGCTCGCAGAAGACCGTGCAGGCCACGGGCGCCGACCGGACCGACTTCGGCTGGGCCGACACCCCGGTGCTGCTGGCCGGCGTCGACCAGGGGATCGGGGTCCGGAGCATCGGGGTCTTCCTGCAGACCACCCCGGCCTCCGCGCAGTTCTTCGCCGCGCAGGACATCGAGAAGCCGGCCGACCTCAAGGGCAAGAAGATCGCAGGCACCGCCGGTGACGCGCTGTCCAAGACCTTCCCGATCTTCCTGAAGAAGAACGGGCTGAGCGAGTCCGATGTGCAAATGCGGAACACCGACCCGGCCGGCAAGATCGCCGCGGTCATATCCGGCCAGACGGACGCGCTGCTCGGCTACGCGAGCGACCAGGGCCCCACGATGCAGAACAAGTCCGGCAAGAAGGTGTCGTACCTCCGCTTCTCCGACTTCGGGCTCAACTTCTACTCCAACGGGCTCATCGCGAGCGAGCGCACGCTGAAGTCCGACGCCGACCTGGCGCAGCGGATGGCGGCGGCCACCAGCGAGGCCTGGGCGGCGGCGGAGAAGAACCCCGGCCCGGCGGTCGCGGCGATGGACGGCGCATCCGAGCAACTCCCGCCGCAGGAGGTGCTGACCGACCAGTTCGAGACGACGCTGACGCTGCTGCACACGGACGCGACGGACGGCGAGGCGCCCGGCGTCAACGCCGAGGCCGACTGGCAGCAGACCATCGACGTCTTCGCCCGGGCGGGCATGGTGAGCGACCCGGGACCGGTGTCGGAGTACTGGGACAAGAGCGCGGCGCCGAAGGGATGACCATGGCAGGCAGGACTCTCCGGGAGCCGTCCGCAGTCGCCGGCGGGCAGTCCGCGACGGCGGTCGGGCTGGACGACGTGGCCGTCGGGTTCCGTACGAAGAAGAAGGACGTCACGGCGCTCCGGGGGGTCTCGCTCGACGTCGCGCCGGGGGAGTTCGTCGCGATCGTCGGGCCCTCCGGCTGCGGCAAGTCGACCCT
>DOWQ01000024.1:4061-4407 GCA_003519485.1 Streptomyces sp.
GCCCTTCGGCGCGCTCGACGCCCTCACCCGCGAACAGATGAACGTCGAACTGCACCGGATCTGGCGGGAGACCGGCACCACCGTGCTGCTGGTCACCCACTCGATCGCCGAGGCCGCGTACCTGGCGGACCGGGTGGTGGTGATGAGCGCCCGCCCCGGCACCGTCACCGAGGTCATCGATGTCGGGCTGCCCGCCGAGCGGGACTACGCCGACACCATGAACCGCCCGGAGTTCCGGGACACGACCGCCCGCATCCGCACCCTGCTGGGCGCGGCGTCGGCGGCCGGCTGAACCCCCCGGGACGGCCCGGTCGCGGCAGCGCGGGCCCCCCGCGCTCGCGCTGCC
>DOWQ01000025.1 GCA_003519485.1 Streptomyces sp.
TCGAGGAGCCCGCGGTCCGCGGCCAGCATCCGGCGGACGCCAGGCTCGCCGCGGCAGACCGTCGCCAGCCGCAGCGGCAGGGCGCAGCCCCGCGCCGCCACGGCGTCCACCACCTCCTGGTGACCGCGGGCCAGCAGCTCCAGCCGGCGCATGTCCTCCAGGTGTGCGCGCATCGGCTCCTCGTCGAAGTCACCGGCCGGCACCGGGCTGACCACCGCGGCGATCCCGTCCCGGGCCACCGCTTCCACGGGCGCGCCGCCGACCCCCCGCAGCTCGTCGGGCAGTGGCAGGGAGTCGGTCCGGACCACGGCGTAGACGTACCGCAGCATGTCTTCGGTCATCGGGCCTCCTCCTGCTCCCGGCGCTCGTCACCGGCCGTGAGGCGCGCGGGCTCCCCATCCGCACCGGGCGCCGGCTCCTGCCGCTGTTCGAGGGCGGCGATCCGGTCGCGCAGCCGGTCGTTCTCCGCCGCCAGCTCCTTGCGGCGAGCGCCCGACGACAAGGTCGGATCGTCCTCCCACCAGTCGATGCCCATCTCCTTGGCCTTGTCGACGGAGGCGACGATCAGCCGGAGCTTGATCGTGAGCAGTTCGATGTCGAGCAGATTGATGCGGATGTCACCCGCGATGACGACACCCTTGTCGAGTACTCGTTCGAGGATGTCCGCGAGGTTGGCGCTGTTGCCGGGCGGTCCGTACGGCCCGGGCAGCGTGCTCGTCACGCCGGCACTCCTTTCGTGGCCGGCCGCGGGCGGCCGGGGATGGATGGGCGGGAGGCGCGGCCCCCTTCACCGGGCCGCCACCCCCTCGCCGCCGAGCTCGCCATCGCCGTGCCCGTGTCCGCCGCCGCCGTCGGCGTGCCCATCGTCGGGGCGGAGCGCTGTCCCGCCGCCCGGCTCCGGGGCCCGGTGCTGCTGGGCCGCTTCGAGCCGGTCCAGCAGCTCGTCCTCGCGGCGGTCGAACTCGGCCTCGTCGATCAGGCCGTTGTCGAGCAGCTCCGCCAGCTCGCTCAGCTCCCGCTGGACGGCCGACGGGTCGTAATACTGCCGCTCCGCCTCCGCCACCACCTGCCGCAGCACCCAGCCAGTCCCCCGGGCGGGTGCCAGCGGCAGCAGCAGGATCTCGCCGAGCAGGCCCATCAGGCGTGCGCCGGAACGGTCTGCACGAAGCTGTACGGTGGCAGCGGCCCGTTCACCTGGACGTCCAGATGCGGGCAGGCCCGCCGGAACTTCTCGGCCGCGTTCACGAAGGCCGCGGACGCGTCGCGTGGGACCAGGAACGACAGGTTCACCAGCCGGCCCCCGGACTCCGGCCCCGGGCACCGCCCTTCCGCGGCGGGCGACAGCGCCTCCTCCAGGGCCGAGGCGTCGTACGCCTCGCGCTCCCGTACGCCGTTCGCGATCAGCTCGCCGAGCCGGAGCCGGTCCTGGTAGGAGCCGCCGCCCGAGGCTCGGTTGGCCTCCGTCAGCGCGCGGATCTCCGGATCACCGGCGACGACCAGACGGAGCACGTCCTCCTCGCGGTGCGCGGCCTTGACGTTGTACTCGACCCGGCCGTCCAGCCGTTCGAGCTGGCCGCGGTAGTGGTCCTCGTGCTCGGTGAGGGCGGTGCGCACCGTGTCGTCGTCGGCGGACACGCTGCCGAAGCGCAGCGGCAGTACGCCGCCGGCGGCGCCCGTCTCCGCCAGCGCATGCTGGTGGGCCAGCAGATCGCGGCGCTTGGCGCGCAGTTGCCCGGGGGAGTCGCTGACGACCGCGGCCAGCCCGCCCGCGCGGAGGGTGCGCACGGGCGCCGGCGGGTCGCCGACGCCCGTCAGGCCCTCGGGGGGACCGGGGTGGTCGCCGTGCGTGACGCCGTAGACGTAGGTGCTCATTCCGGCTCCGCCTCCTTCTGCCGGGCCGGAGCGCGGCGGGCCTTGCGGGCAGGGGCGGATTCGCGGTCCCGGTCGCCGCCGGCCCGGTCCTGGCCCTGCTTGAAGGCGTCGGAAAGCGTCTCGGCGACGCCGGACAGCGCGCCCTTGGACTTGCCGTGCGCGCCGGACTCGGTCATCTCGCCGACGAGGTCGGGCAGGCCCGGGTCCTTGCGCGGGCCGGCCTCCAGGTCGAGCCGGTTGCATGCCTCGGCGAAGCGCAGATAGGTGTCGACGCTCGCGACCACGACCCGTACGTCGATCTTGAGGATCTCGATGCCGACGAGCGAGACGCGCACGAAGGCGTCGATCACCAGCCCTCGGTCGAGTATGAGTTCCAGGACGTCGTAGAGGCCGCTGCTGCCGCCACCCGTCCGCCCCTGCTGTTGTGCCGGTACAACCGTCATACCGGGAGTCATCCCTTCAGTTTCCGGTGGTTCCTGCGGTGCGCGGCGGCCTGCCGGTGGCGGCCGGTCAGCGGCGGTCGGCCCGGCCGCGTTCGTAGCGCCGGGTGCGCCGGTAGCCGGTCAGCTGTCCGTCGCGGTCGGTGATGACCTCGTAGGACGCCATCAGGCTCACCGTGTCGGGCACCCGGGCGAGCTCGAGGACTTCGACCTCGATGAGCCAGCCGTCGTCGGTGCGCTCCAGCCGGGTCACCGTCTCGGCCCGGAGGCCGGTCAGCTCGGAGAGCTGACCACCCGCTGTGCGGAGGACCTCCATCGCCGGGCGGCTGCCGTTACGGTCGTCCGCCGCGCTCTTGTCACTGTTCTCGGATTTTTCCGCCATGGCTCTCCTCGGTACGCCGGGTACCGCGTTCGGCCCAACGCAAACCCGGTGTTCGGAAAGGGCACGAATGAGCGCCCGGGATGCGGTGGTTGGGAATGCCGGAGAGCGTTACGGGCAGCCGGTCCACGTTAATGGCGGGGAATTTTCCCGGCGTTCGGGGAGTCATGTGAAGACCCGCATGTGTGACTACTGTTACAGCGTTCGCCAGACCTGCGCTGTGACACAACGGTGACGGTCCGGGAACCTTCCAGTGGCCCCGTCATGCTTTACCCCGGTGCGGGAGCCGGGCGTACGGTGGCTCTCATGGATGACACTTCGATCCCCCCGAACCCGGCGGACGACGACTCGGACGCCTATGTCGGACTCGGCGCGGCGGAAGCGGAGCAGCGCGCCCGGCAGCGTGGCTGGGGCACGGTCCGCTGCCTCCCGCCGGACGCGATCATCACGATGGAGTACGTGGCCGGACGCATCAACTTCGCGGTCAAGGACGACGAGGTCGTCCGCTGCTGGCGCGGTTGAGCGACCGCGCGCCGCCGGGTCCCCCGGCCTGACCGCCGGTGCCCGACCCCGCCGGGCACACGAAAAGCCCCGGCGCCGGGCGCCGGGGCTTTCCCGCGGGGTGCGGCCG
>DOWQ01000580.1:0-131 GCA_003519485.1 Streptomyces sp.
ATCGCGGGCGTCGGCTTCGACCTGTACGTACGGATGGTGGGCGAGGCGGTCGCCGACTACCGGGCCTCGCTGGACGGTTCGGGCGTCGCGGCCGAGGAGCCGCCGCTGGAGGTCAAGATCGAGCTGCCGGT
>DOWQ01000580.1:151-3788 GCA_003519485.1 Streptomyces sp.
CTCCGAGGAGGACATCAAGGCCGTCCGGGAGGAGCTGACCGACCGTTACGGCAAGCTGCCGGAGCCGGTGGAGAACCTGCTGCTGGTGGCCGGGCTGCGGATGCTGGCGCGGGCGTGCGGGGTCAGCGACATCACGCTCCAGGGTTCGAACATCCGGTTCGGGCCGGTGGAGCTCCGGGAGTCGCAGGAGCTGCGGCTCAACCGGCTCCACCCCCGTACGGTCGTCAAGCNNGGCCACCCGCCAGATCCTGGTGCCGCGCCCGGCGACGGCGCGGATCGGCGGGAAGCCGCTGGTCGGGCGGGAGCTGCTGGCCTGGACGGGGGAGTTCCTCACCACCATCCTCGGGTCCTGAGGCCGCTGCGGGGGCGTGGCGGCCGGGCGGCTTCCGGCCGGTCGGGGCGGCTTGCGGCGGCTTCCGGCGGGGCTCGTGGCGGGTTTCCGTCCGTACGGAGCCGGCACGGGGCCGTTCGCCGGGGCTCGTGCCGGTTCCGTACGGCACGGTGCCCGCGACCCGGCGGCCGGNNGCGGCCGGGTCGCGGGCACCGTGCCCATGGGGGATCAGCCGACGGTGAAGGTGCGTGAGGTGCCGGTGAAGCCGGCGATCTTCCCGGTCAGCGACCTGGCGTCGCCGCGGTGCAGGATGCGGTAGCTGCCGGGCTCGGCGTCCTGCGGGATGTCCCAGCCGACGGTGGCCGTCGACACGGCCGCGTACGCGCGCTTCCAGCGGTAGACGGTGGACCAGTCGTTGTCGGTGGCGACCGTCCGCCAGCTGTCGCCGTCCCGCCGCTGGACCTCCAGGAAGGTGCCCTCGTTCCGCAGGTTGTTCCGCGGGTGGCCGGTGTAGAAGACGGCCTCCGCGTGCTCGCCGGGCTCATAGCTGCCGGCCGGCTGGCTCTCGAGGTCGCCGAAGTCCTTGCCGAGCGGCGCGGCGTCCATGACGACTCCGGGCTTCACATCGAGCTGCCGGTCACCGAGCCAGGGCGGGGTCACGGCGCTGGGGGTGGGCTCGCCGTCCCGCAGGGCGGCCGCCAGCTCGGCGAACTCCTGTTCGTAGGCCGGGAGGGTGTAGCGGCCGAAGTGGGTGGAGGCGCCCTCGTAGTGCTGGGCGTCGTACTCCTCGGGGGTGGTGACGTAACCGGCGTACGCGTTCGAGTAGCCGGCGAAGACCGTGTGCCGCGAGGAGCTGCCGAGCTCCCCGGCGACGGTGTCGGTGACCCGGTGTCCGGCGACGACGGTGAACTCCGCCGGTGCGGCGGTCAGCGTGAGCTGGCCGATCCGCACGAGCTGCACGGGCAGGATCTGCGGGGTCCAGGGCGGCTTCTGCGCGCCGGTGGTCAGGAAGACCGGCTTGGGGGCCTGGCAGCGGCGCACCTCGGGCGAGGTGGGTGCGACGACGGTGCCGGCGACGGTGAGAAGCGGGTTCGGCTTGAGTTCGCCCTCCTCGACGATGTCGGGGCCGGGGCCGTCCTCCGCGCCCGCGGTGAAGCCCTGGCCGAGCGCGGCGGGGCAGGTGGTGTGGGGCTCGCCGTCGGGGGTGTAGCGGGGGCCGACGTCGACCGAGGAGAAGTCGACGTAGCGCTGCCGGTGGCCGATGGGGCCGGTCAGGACCTCGGTGGCGCCGTTGAACAGCTCGACCGCCCGGTCGGCCTGGAGCCGGCCGATGATCTCGGTGTTCTCGAACTCGTCGTCGGTGGGGCCGTGGGCGCCGCCGTCGCGGAGGTTCGGGGACATGTCGCCCGCGTTGGACTGCGCGAAGGCGGCCACGAACTCGCCCCGCTCGGACCAGTCCACGCCCTTCAGGTCGTGCTCGACCCGGTATTGCGCGTAGCCCTTGTTGTCCGGGCTGATGAGGGTGTTCTCCGGGGTCATGGAGGTGGCGTGGGTGGCGAACCAGCTGAGCATCCCGACCGGCACGCCGCCCTGTTCGAAGCGGAGCACGGTCATCGACGGGTCGACGGCGCCGGGGAAGCGCGTCTTGTCCGCAGCCGGGTTGCGGTCGAACGCCTCGCGGGAGCGGTTGACGTTGGCGCCGTGCAGCTCGCCGGTGGCGATCTTGACCTTGCCGGGAGCGAGGTCGGCGTCGGCCGCCGCCACGGCCTCGACGATGCCGGACACGATGGCCTCGTACGTCTTCTTCTTGTGGCCGAGGATCGTGAGGTTGTACAGCAGGTGGTGGGAGTGGCCGCCGGGCCCGGCGTGCGTATGGGTGGCGGAGAGCACGACGTTGGAGTCGGTGTAGCGGGAGCCGAAGCGGGACCCGAGCCGGCGCATGATCTCCTGCTGCACGCCCTGCATGATCATGCCGAGGTCGGTGTTGACGAACACCGTGCGCCGGCCGCCGGCGTCGGCCATCGCGAAGGCGCGGGCCCACTGGCGGGAGTGGATGCCGGAGGTCTCCTGGTTGAGCCGGGCGTAGCCCATCATGGCGACCTCGGCGGCCTCGCCGGTGATGTCGGCGATGCCCACGCCGACCCGGTGGCCGTCCCCGGCGGCGTCCGCCGGGGCCTGTTCGGCGCCGGCGAGGAGCAGGGCGGCGAGGACGGCTGTGGCGGCGGTGACGGCGGTCGGCCCTCTGCGGCGGGCGCGGCGGCCTGCTGGGCGAGTGGTGAGCAGCGACATGCGAAGCCCCGGGGGAGTGGGAGGGGCGGCCCGGTCCGTGAGGGGGCCGGTGCCACCGGCGGTCGGGGCTCAGAATGCTGCCGTGGTTACTGGGGAGTCAATAAGACGGAGCTGAAAATCCGAAAGGTTTTTTCGCATTTTTGGACAGGTGTGTGCGGCGCGGGTGTGCTCACCGCTGGGCGGGTCGATCGGTTGAGGGTGCGGGCAGGGCGCCTCGGGCCGCTCGGGGGGCGCGGGTGGACCGGCCGGCTCGGGCGGCGGGCTGGAAAGCCCGGCGTGCGGGCGGACTCCGCGGCGCGGCGGACGTGCCCTCTCCTGTCAGCCGGGGGCGCCGCGTTCGAGGATGCCCTGGACGACGCGGCGGGCCTCGGTCAGCACGGCCGGGTCGCCCTCGACGGGATCGCGTTCGAACGCCAGCTTGACCAGGGCGTCACCGGCGACCACCGCGGTGAGGAGAGCGGTGCGCGTCCGCTCGTCGGTCCCGGTGCCGAACCGTACGGCGATCAGGGACGCGAGCCGGTCGGCGACCACCTCGTCGTTGCGCCGGCCCTCGGTCAGCAGCCGCTCGTCGGCCACACCGCCGAACGAGACCACCCGGAAGCCCGGATCGGCGCGCGACATCCGGACGTACTCGTCGAAGCCCGCCGCGGCCGCGTCCCACCAGTGCTCGAAGCCGACCCGGGTCACCAGCTGGTCGACACGGTCGGCGAACGCCTCCAGATTGCGGGCGGAGGCCGCGCGGAAGATGGCCCGGCGGTCGGTGAAGAAGCCGTAGAGGGTGGCGAGCCCGACGCCGGCGTGCTGGGCGATGCGGGTCGTGGTCGCGGCCTCGTACCCCTCGCGGACGGCCAGGTCCACCGCCGCGTCCAGGATCCGCTCCACCCGCTCCCGGCTGCGCTGCTGCCGGGGCTCCCGCCGCAGCGCGACCCCTCGCCGGGCCGCCCGGTCGTCCTCTCCGCCGCCCTGCCCGGGCGTGTGCGCGTTCATCCGTCCATCTAACCGCGCCCGGGCGCCCGC
>DOWQ01000136.1:0-197 GCA_003519485.1 Streptomyces sp.
AGGTCGCGGATGATCGCGGCCGGACGGAGGTCGAAGACCTCGTGGATGGCCTGCTCGATCTTCTCCACGTCGGTCGTGGCCGTGCCGAAGGTCTCGACGAACAGACCGACCGGCTCCGCCTTGCCGATGGCGTACGCGACCTGCACCTCGCAGCGGGAGGCGAGACCGGCCGCGACGACGTTCTTCGCGACCCAGCG
>DOWQ01000136.1:269-439 GCA_003519485.1 Streptomyces sp.
CCCATCGGGCCGCCGATCTCGAACCGGCCCGTCGGGTTGACGAGCAGCCGGTAGTTCTCGGTGTCGAGCTTGATGCCGTCCTCGATGAGCTGGCCGAGCACGTGCTCCACGACGAATTCCCGGATGTCGGGCGCCAGCAGCGAATCGAGGTCGATGTCCGAGGCGTGCTG
>DOWQ01000136.1:494-4445 GCA_003519485.1 Streptomyces sp.
ACCTGGGTCTTGCCGTCCGGGCGGAGGTAGGGGATGGTCCCGTTCTTCCGCACCTCCGACAGCCGGCGGGAGAGCCGGTGCGCCAGGCTGACGGGGAGAGGCATCAGCTCGGGCGTCTCGTCGCAGGCGTAGCCGAACATCAGGCCCTGGTCACCCGCGCCCTGCTTGTCCAGCTCGTCGTCCACGTCACTCGCGGCGGCACTCGCGACGCGCTGCTCGTAGGCGGTGTCCACACCCTGGGCGATGTCCGGCGACTGCGACCCGATGGAGACCGACACGCCGCAGGAGGCGCCGTCGAAACCCTTCTTCGAGGAGTCGTAACCGATGTCGAGGATCTTGTTGCGCACGAGCGTCGCGATGTCGGCGTACGCCTTCGTCGTCACCTCGCCGGCCACATGGACCATGCCGGTAGTGATCAAGGTCTCGACGGCGACCCGGGAGGACGGGTCCTCCGTCAGAAGCGCGTCGAGGATCGAATCGCTGATCTGGTCAGCGATCTTGTCTGGGTGGCCCTCGGTCACGGACTCCGAGGTGAAGAGGCGGCGGGACACATCGCTCCCTGGGGTTGCAGCGGCTGCTGGCTGTTCATTGGGAAACCGGACCGGAGGCTGCGCCCGGATGCGGTTTCCGCGACCAGTTTATCCGGCCCTTCCCGGACCGGGACACGGCGTCTCGATCCGTGGGAACCCTGTGACCTGCGGCACCACCGCGAACGGGAATGCCGGACGGCCGTCCCGCTGCGCGAGTCGCCCGCGTATGCCGGTTTTGGGAACCTGATGGAGCGAGGGGAAAGTATCAGGCGAAACGACTCACCACCAGATCCCACACGGTGTCGGCGAGCGCTTCCTTGGGTCCGTGAGGCACCGGGACCTCGGCTCCGTCGGCGGCGAGGACCACAGCTTCGTTCTCCTCGGAGCCGAAGGTCCGCCGCTCCCCCACCTCGTTGACGACCAGCAGATCGCAGCCCTTGCGGGCCAGCTTGGCACGGCCGTTCGCGAGTACGTCGTCGGTCTCCGCGGCGAAGCCGACGACGAGCTGACCGGGGCGGGCCCGGTCGGCGGAGAGCTCGACGAGGATGTCGGGGTTGCGGACCAGCGGGACGGGCGCGGGCCCCTCCCCGTCCCGCTTCTTGATCTTTCCCACCGCGTACTGCTCGGGCCGGAAATCGGCGACCGCGGCGGCCATCACGACGGCGTCCGCTTCGGCGGCGGCCTTGAGGACCGCCTCGCGCAGCTGTACGGCCGTGCCGGCCCGGACGACGTCCGCTCCGGCGGGGTCGGGCAGCCCGGTCGTGTTCGCCGCGACCAGGGTGACCCGGGCGCCGCGCGCCACGGCCGTACGGGCGAGGGCGTAGCCCTGCTTGCCGGAGGAGCGGTTGCCGAGGAAGCGCACCGGGTCCAGCGGCTCGCGGGTGCCGCCGGCGCTGATCACCACATGCCGGCCCGCGAGATCCTGCTCCGCCGCCCGCGCGCCGCGCGCCAGGACCCGGCGGCAGACCTCGAAGATCTCGACCGGGTCGGGAAGCCGGCCCTTGCCGGTGTCCACTCCGGTGAGCCGGCCGACGGCGGGCTCGATGACGACGGCGCCGCGGCGGCGCAGCGTCGCGACGTTCTCCTGGGTGGCCGGGTGCTCCCACATCTCGGTGTGCATCGCGGGGGCGAGGACGACCGGGCAGCGGGCGGTGAGCAGGGTGTTGGTGAGCAGGTCGTCGGCGAGCCCGTGGGCGGCCCTGGCCAGCAGGTCGGCGGTGGCGGGGGCGACGACGACGAGGTCGGCCGCCTGGCCGATGCGGACGTGCGGGACCTCGTGGACGCTCTCCCACACCTCGGTGCTGACGGGATGGCCGGAGAGCGCGGACCAGGTGGCCTCGCCGACGAAGTGGAGCGCGGCCTCGGTCGGCACGACCCGTACGTCGTGCCCGGACTCGGTGAGCCGGCGCAGCAGCTCGCACGCCTTGTAGGCGGCGATGCCGCCGCTCACCCCCAGGACGACCTTCGGCTTCTCCACCGGCTCCACCGTCTCCACCGTTTCCATCGGCTCCACCGTCTCCATCCCGATCGCCCGCCCTCTCCCCGCTGCCCGCGCCGGGCGGCGTGCGTACGCCTCCATGACACACCACAGGCCCGGCAGATGCTCTGCCGGGCCCGGATGGAACTTCGTGCGGCGCCGTCTACTGCTTGGTGACCGGGCCCTCGATGGCCTCGGAGGTCAACAGGCCGGCATTGATCTCGCGCAGCGCGATCGACAGCGGCTTCTCGTGGACGTGGGTGTCCACCAGCGGGCCGACGTACTCCAGCAGGCCCTCGCCGAGCTGGGAGTAGTACGCGTTGATCTGGCGCGCGCGCTTGGCCGCGTAGATCACGAGGCTGTACTTCGAGTCCGTGGCCTCGAGCAGCTCGTCGATCGGCGGGTTGATGATGCCCTCGGGCGCAGTCATGGAAGAGGACACGCTCTACCTTCCGAATTGCCGGGAAAACCGGGAAAAAGCGATGGAAAAGATCAATCCACCCGAACCAAGGCTAGCAGCTCCCGCGAGACGTCCTCGACGGAGGTGTTCACCAGAGTGGTGTCGAACTCCGACTCGGACGCCAGTTCGGTCTTCGCCACCTCCAGCCGGCGCTCGATGACCTCGGGGGCCTCGGTGCCGCGCCCCGTCAGCCGGCGGACGAGCTCGTCCCAGCCGGGCGGGGCCAGGAAGACGAGCTGCGCCTCGGGCATGGACGTCCGGACGAGCCTCGCGCCCTGGAGATCGATCTCCAGGAGCACCGGTTCGCCGGCCTCCAGCCGGTCGAGCACAGCGCGCCGGGGCGTGCCGTAGCGGTTGCCCGCGAACTCGGCCCACTCCAGCAGTTCACCGTTGGCGACGAGCTTGTCGAACTCCTCGTCGTCCACGAAGAAATACTGGACACCGTGCCGCTCGCCGGGGCGCGGCTTGCGGGTGGTGGCCGAGACCGAGAGCCAGACCTCGGGATGGACCTTGCGCAGATGGGCGACGACCGTGCTCTTCCCGACCCCCGAGGGGCCGGAGAGCACGGTCAGCCGTGGGCGGCGGTTGGCCTCCCGGGAGACTGCATCACTCATACGGCGATTATCCAGCTTCGCGGGAGTGCCCGTGCACATCGGACGGGCACCGTCCGCGAAATCAGGCGGGAGTGCCGCCGAACTCGCGCTCCAGGGAGGCGATCTGGTTGGAACCGAGGCCGCGAACCCGGCGGCTCTCGGAGATGCCGAGCCGCTCCATGATCTGCTTGGCGCGGACCTTGCCGACGCCGGGCAGGGACTCCAGGAGCGCGGAGACCTTCATCTTGCCGATGACATCGTTCTCCTGGCCCTGCTTGATGACCTCGTGGAGGGAGGCACCGGAGTGCTTGAGCCGATTCTTGACCTCGGCGCGCTCCCGGCGAGCCGCGGCGGCCTTTTCGAGCGCGGCTGCGCGCTGTTCAGGGGTAAGGGGCGGAAGAGCCACGCCTACGTCACCTCGGATATCGAACTGTCGGATACGGACCGTGAGGAACCTAGTCGCCCCGAAGCTGTGGGGCAACGAGAAACGCGCTTATGCGTTTGCTCTCGACGGAGACTAGCGGCCATGACCGCCGGAGTCAGCGAGAACAGGCGAAAAGTCCTGGTCAGACTCTGTTGACTTGGACAATCCTGGCATAAACCCCCGACTTTCGGCCGAAATTGTTGAACGAAGTTGGTCCCGGACCTCCGCCGAGGGCCGCGGCCGTCGCACCGTCCTGTCCGTGCTCAACGGCCCCCCACGGCCGCCCGCACCTCGTCCGCCAGCCGGTCCGCGGCCGACCGCAGCCCGGCCGCGTCGGGGCCGTACCGCAGCACCCCCCGGCTGACGCTCGGCAGCACCTGGCCCACCGCCGCCCCGAAGACCCGAGGAAGGTCGGCGGGGGTCGCGCCCTGCGCGCCGATGCCGGGCGCGAGCAGCGGCCCGCCCAC
>DOWQ01000104.1 GCA_003519485.1 Streptomyces sp.
GGCCGGGCCGTGCTGCCCGGCCAGGACATCCGCCCGCGCGGGCAGGAGTGCCGCAGCGGCGACCAGCTGCTGGCCGCCGGGGTGCGGGTCACACCCGCCGTCCTCGGGCTCGCCGCCGCCGCGGGCTACGACACCTTGTGCACGGTGCGCCGCCCCCGCGTCGAGATCCTGGTGCTCGGCGACGAACTGCTGCACACCGGGCTCCCCCGGGACGGCCGCATCCGGGACGCGCTCGGTCCGATGCTCGCGCCGTGGCTGCGGGCTCTCGGCGCCGAGGTGACCGGCACTCGCCGGCTCGGCGACGACGCGGAGGTGCTCCGCACCGCCGTCACCGCCTCGACCGCCGACCTGGTCGTCACCACCGGCGGGACGGCCGCCGGTCCGGTCGACCATGTGCACCCGGTGCTGCGCCGGGCCGGTGCCGAGGTGCTCGTCGACGGGGTCGCCGTACGGCCCGGCCACCCCATGCTGCTGGCCCGGCTCGCTCCGGGCAGGCACCTCGTGGGCCTGCCGGGCAATCCCCTCGCGGCCGTCTCCGGGCTGCTGACGCTCGTCGAGCCGTTCCTCCGCGCGCTCGCCGGACGCACCCAGTGCGCCCCCGCGCGCGCCCCCCTCGCCGAGGGCGTGCACGGCCACCCGCACGACACCCGGCTGGTGCCCGTCGCGTACCGGGCGGACGGCGCCGGCAGCGGCCCGTACGGTACGGACCGTGCGGTGCCGTTGCGTTTCAACGGACCGGCTATGCTCCGCGGGATCGCCGCCGCGGACGGGCTCGCCGTCGTGCCCCCGGGCGGTGCCGAGGCAGGAGCCGTGGTGGAGATTCTCGAACTCTCCTGGTTCGAGGGAGACATCGAGTGAAGCTGCCCAGTAGCGACGCTGTCGCGCGCGGTACGCAGGACACCACGGGCTACCGCATCCAGCTGCCGCGGCAGATCGCCGCCGGCCCCCTCCAGCAGGTGGCGCGGCGGCTCCTGATGGCGCTGATGGTGCTCGTGACGACCGTGCTGATCGTTTACTTCGACCGGCACGGCTATGTGGACAACACCGACGAGGGCGTCGATTTCCTCGATGCCCTCTACTACTCCACCGTCACCCTCTCCACCACCGGGTACGGCGACATCGTCCCGGCCAGCGACAGCGCCCGGCTCATCAACGTGCTGGCGGTCACCCCGCTGCGCGTGCTCTTTCTGATCATCCTGGTCGGCACCACCCTCGAGGTCCTCACCGAACGGACCCGCGAGGAGTGGCGGCTGGCCCGTTGGAGGACTGCCTTGCGTGACCACACCGTCGTCGTCGGCTTCGGCACCAAGGGCCGCTCCGCCGTACAGACCCTGAACGCCAAGGGGCTGGCCAAGGACCGTGTCGTCATCGTCGACCCCAGCAGCAAGGTGATCGACGCCGCGAACGCCGAGGGGTTCGTCGGCGTGGTCGGGGACGCCACCCGCAGTGACGTGCTGTTGCGGGCCGAGGCGCAGAAGGCGCGCCAGATCATCATCGCGACCCAGCGCGACGACACGGCCGTCCTGGTGACCCTGACGGCTCGCCAGCTCAACCGGGCCGCGAAGATCGTCGCCGCGGTCCGCGAGGAGGAGAACGCACCGCTGCTGCGCCAGTCGGGCGCCGACGCGGTGATCACCAGCGCGAGCGCCGCGGGCCGGCTGCTCGGCCTCTCCACGCTCAGCCCGAGCGCGGGCGCGGTCCTGGAGGACCTCATCCAGCAGGGCAGCGGACTCGACCTGGTCGAACGGCCGGTGGTGAAGGCCGAGGTGGGCGGTTCCGTACGGGAGACGAACGACCTCGTCGTCTCCGTGCTGCGCGGCCACCGGCTGCTGGGCTACGACGATCCCAAGGCGAGCCCGCTCCGGTCGACCGACCGGGTCATCACCATCGTACGCGCCCAGCCGCACGCCGTCCCGCCGATCGTCACGCCGCCGTCCGCCGCGGAATCCGAATGACACCCGTCCCGGAGTAGCCTCGCCTGCATGTCTATGCACGCGATCACCATCCCCGCACCCGGCGGACCCGAGGCCCTGGTCTGGGCCGAGGTCCCGGACCCCGAGCTCGCCGAGGGAGAGGTCCTGGTCGAGGTCGCGGCCAGCGCCGTCAACCGCGCCGACCTCCTCCAGCGGCAGGGCTATTACGACCCGCCGCGCGGCGCCTCGCCGTATCCCGGCCTGGAGTGTTCGGGCCGGATCGGCGCGGTCGGGCCCGGGGTGTCGGGCTGGGCTGTCGGCGACGAGGTGTGCGCCCTGCTGTCGGGCGGCGGCTACGCGGAGAAGGTCGCCGTGCCGGCCGGCCAGCTGCTGCCGGTCCCGGAGGGCGTCGATCTGGTGACGGCGGCGGCGCTGCCCGAGGTCGCCTGCACCGTGTGGTCGAACGTCTTCATGATCGCCCATCTGCGGCCCGGCGACACGCTGCTGGTGCACGGCGGGTCGAGCGGCATCGGGACCATGGCGATCCAGCTGGCGAAGGCGGTCGGCGCGCGGGTCGCGGTCACCGCGGGCAGCGCCGAGAAGCTGGAGCGCTGCCGCGAGCTGGGCGCCGACATCGTCATCGACTACCACGACGACATCCCCGCCGAGCTCAAGAAGGCGACGGACGGCCACGGCGCCGACGTCATCCTCGACAACATGGGCGCCAAGGGCCTCGCCGCCAACCTCGACGCCCTCGCTCCCGACGGCCGCCTGGTGATCATCGGGATGCAGGGCGGTACGAAGGCGGAGCTCGACATCGGCGCGCTGCTGCGCAAGCGGGGCAGCGTCACGGCGATGGGGCTGCGCGGGCGGCCGGTGGACGGGCCGCACGGGAAGGGCGCCATCGTCGCGGAGGTCGCCGCCCACGTGTGGCCGATGATCGGTGACGGACGCGTGCGACCCATCGTGCACGGCACCGTGCCCCTCGCCGAGGCGGCGCGGGCCCACGCCGAGCTGGAGGCGGGCGGGGTGACGGGCAAGCTGCTGCTGGTCCGCTGACGGCCGCGCGGCGGCGACCGCCTGCCGATACGGTGGGCGGCGTCAGCGGACGGCGAGCACGGGACGGGGAGAGATGAGCCAGCCGGAGAACGGTGCCGAGCAGCAGGTCATGGTGATCGGGCCGGACGGACAACCGGTGGGCATGGCCCAGATGCCCCAGTCCGGCGAGGGCGGTGACGGCGGCATCGGTGGCATGGTCGAGCAGCCCGCGAAGGTGATGCGGATCGGCACGATGATCAAGCAGCTCCTTGAGGAGGTGCGGGCCGCCCCGCTCGACGAGGCGTCGCGGGCGCGGCTGCGCGAGATCCACGAGAACTCGATCAAGGAGCTGGAGGACGGCCTCGCCCCCGAGCTGGTCGAGGAGCTGGAACGGCTCTCGCTGCCCTTCACCGATGAAACCGTGCCCACCGAGGCCGAGCTGCGCATCGCGCAGGCCCAGCTGGTCGGCTGGCTGGAGGGCCTCTTCCACGGCATCCAGACGGCCCTGTTCGCCCAGCAGATGGCCGCCAGGGCCCAGCTGGAGCAGATGCGGCGTGCGCTGCCCCCCGGGGTGGCCCTGGCGGAGGGCGAGGAAGAGGGCCAGGGCCACACCGGGGGCGCCCGGTCCGGCCCGTACCTCTGAGGAGCGCCCCGCCGTCAGTGCGCCGTGAAGCGTTCCGCAGTCGCAGGAGCGGTCCGCGGGCCGGTCGGCTACGGCGCCTTGCCCGTGGCGACCGTGAGCGTGATCTTGTCCTCCTCGGGGTCGAACGGCTCACCCTTGCGGGGAATCTGCTCGACCACCGAGTTCTTGCCCCAGAGGGCGTCCTCGTGCTCGACCTCGTTGTACTTCCAGCCCGCCGCGTTCATGCAGTCCTTCACCGACGCCAGATGCCGGGTGAAGAAGTCCGGCATCGTGACCTTGCCCTCGTCGTCGAAGTGCTCGTACGCGTCGGTGCACTTGTCGTCCTCGATCGTGCGGGTTTTGTCCTCCGGGTACTCCATGGCCGGTTCGGCGTCCTCGGACTCGCTGTCCCCGCCGCTGCCCGAGCCGGCCGACCGCGTCTCCACGGGCTGCCCGGTCCGCTTGCCGTCGGCCAGGTCTCCCGAGGGGTCGTCGTCCTTGTTGAGGGTGAGCGCGGTGATCAGGCCGCCGATCGCCAGCAGTGCCACGGCGATGGCGCCCACCACGACCGGCATGTTGCTCTTGCCGCCCCGGCCGCCCCGGCCGCCCCCGCCGCCGTGACCGCCGCCTCCGTTGTACCCCCCGGCCGGCGAGATCGTGTACGGCGGCGGGGTCCCGCTGCCGCCGTACGGAGAGGCCGGGTAGCCCTGCGGCCCCATCGGGGGCGTGGCCGGCGGCGGGGTGGACGGGCCGAAGCCGCCCAGCTGACCGGAGTGCGCCTGCGGCTGCGGCTGGTAGGGCGTCTGCAGCTGCTGCGGCGAGGGAGTCTGCTGGTCCAGCGGCGGGAATACCGCCGAACCCACCGCGGAGCCGCTGCCGCCCGCGCCCGGGGCGCCACCGACGATCATCGGGCCGGCGCCGGTCCGGCCGCTGCCGGTCACCCGGTCGCACTCGTCCCGCATGGTTTCGGCGGTCGGGAAGCGCTCGTTCGGGTTCTTCTTGAGCGCCCGGGCGGCCAGGGCGTCGACGGCCGGCGGTAGGGAGCGGTTGATGGTCGACGGGGCGACCGGCTCCTCCTGCACATGCGCGTACGCGATGGCCAGCGGCGAGTCGGCGTTGAAGGGGAGCTGCCCGGTGAGCAGTTCGAAGAGCATGATGCCGACGGAGTAGATGTCGGAGCGGGCGTCCACGCCGCGGCCCAGGGCCTGTTCCGGCGACAGGTACTGCGGGGTGCCGACGACCATGCCGGTCTGCGTCATCGAGGTGACGCCGGACTGCATGGCCCGCGCGATGCCGAAGTCCATGACCTTGACGACATTGCGCTTGTTCATCATGACGTTGCCCGGCTTGATGTCCCGGTGGACCAGGCCCATTTCGTGGCTGACCTCGAGGGCCGCCAGCACATCGGATGTGATCTTCAGCGCCTTGTCGGCGGGCATCGCGCCGTACTGGGCGACATCGGCGTCGAGTACGGCGCGCAGCGGCCGGCCCTCGACGTACTCCATGACGATGTACGGCATCCTGCTGCCGCCGCCCTCGGCGTCCGGCAGGGTGTCCTCGCCGGTGTCGAAGACGGAGACGATGTTGGTGTGCGAGAGCTTCGCGACCGCCTGCGCCTCACGCCGGAACCGCTCGCGGAACGCCTCCTCGCGGCCCAGCTCCGTGTGCAGCGTCTTGATGGCGACCTGGCGGTCGAGCACGGTGTCGTGCGCCAGATGGACGGAGGCCATGCCACCCGTGCCGAGCAGATCCCGCAGCTGGTACCGGCCGTTCGCTATCGAACGCCCTTGATACCGGCCCTGTGCGCCGACCTCGCTCATCTGACTGACTCCCCCTTGGCGCACGGCCTCACAAAGCGACCCCGACGTACTGATCGAACAAACCTTGATTCTCGGCCAAGTCTGCCGTAGAGGTCCAACACGTCAAGCGGCATGCCCGTTCCGTGACCGGATGCCCGGTGAAGAGTTCGAGAAGCGTTATCGCACCGCCAGCTGATTTGCGTCCGTGCAGCCACAGCGGATTGGATGGCCGGTCCATCACGAACCGGGCGGACGCGCGAAGGCTGTAGCGTGCCTACCGGAAGACCCCTGGGGTCCACGAGCCGGCGGCCGGGGACCGGTCAAGGGGACCCCGGACCGCGCAAACGCGGACAGAACACAACGGCGAGGACTGATGGCACAGACGCAGCGCGCTGGGGGCCCGTCGGAATCCGACTCGAACGGCGGCGGTATGGGTGATGCGCCGGAGCTGTGGGGCAACGGCGGGCTGGTCGGCGACGGCCGGTACCGCCTGACGCACCGTCTCGGGCGCGGCGGCATGGCGGAGGTCTTCGCCGCCGAGGACGTCCGGCTCGGCCGTACGGTCGCGGTGAAGCTGCTCCGCGCCGATCTCGCCGAGGACCCGGTGTCCAAGGCCCGGTTCACCCGCGAGGCGCAGTCGGTCGCCGGGCTCAACCACCACGCCGTCGTCGCGGTCTACGACTCCGGTGAGGATGTGATCGGCGGCAACACCGTGCCGTACATCGTCATGGAGCTGGTCGAGGGGCGGACGATCCGCGATCTGCTGCTCAACGCCGAGGCGCCGCCGCCCGAGCAGGCGCTGATCATCGTCTCCGGTGTGCTGGAGGCCCTTGCCTACAGCCATCACCACGGCATCGTGCACCGCGACATCAAGCCCGCCAACGTGATCATCACGCACGGCGGCGCGGTCAAGGTCATGGACTTCGGCATCGCCCGCGCCCTGCACGGCGCGGCCAGCACCATGACGCAGACCGGCATGGTCATGGGCACCCCGCAGTACCTCTCGCCCGAGCAGGCGCTCGGCAAGACCGTGGACGCCCGCTCCGACCTGTACGCCACCGGCTGCCTGCTCTACGAACTCCTCGCGCTGCGCCCGCCCTTCACCGGCGAGACCCCGCTCTCGGTGGTCTACCAGCACGTCCAGGACAACCCCGTGCCGCCCTCCCACGTCTCCGACGCGGTGCCGCCGGAACTGGACGGGATCGTGATGCGCTCGCTGGCCAAGGACCCGGACGACCGGTTCCAGAGCGCCGAGGAGATGCGCGGACTGGCGCAGTACGCGCTGCAGATGCTCGCCGACCGCGGCGGCCACACCGGCACCTGGGACACCGGGGCGGTCACGCACGCCGGCGGCTCCACCCCTGCCATGGGCGTGGGCATGGCCGGTGCGGGCGCGATGCAGCATCCCGGGCACGGCGACACCTCCCAGATCCCCACCCCGCTGCTCGGCGGGGCCCGGGGNNCGCGGCAAGATGTGGCTGTTCGCGGCGCTGGCGGTGATCGCCATCGCGGTCGGCGTGGTCTTCGCGCTGCAGAAGGCCGACACCGGCACGGACAAGGACCCGGGACCGGCCAAGACGTCCAGCGAGACGCAGCAGGAGGAGCCGTCGGAGACGCCCACCGAGGCGACCACGGAGGGCACCGAGCCCGAGCCCGGCACCGGTGGCCAGGAGGAGACCTGGACGCCGTCCGAGACCCCGACCGACACCGCTGACGAGACCTCGCCGCCGCCGACGTCCGAGGCGCCGACCACGACGCCTTCCGAGCCGGAGTCCGAGACGCCTCCCGAGGAGGAGACGACCGGCGGCGGGGACGGCGGCACCATCGAAGGCGCGAACGGCGGGGAGAGCGGCGGCAGCGGCGGCGACACCGGCGGCGGCGAGGACGACATCGGCGGCGCGGCCGGCGGAGGCCCGGCCG
>DOWQ01000452.1 GCA_003519485.1 Streptomyces sp.
GCCGCCGACCCGCGTCGGCCCGCCGGCGGTGAACGGCCCAACAGCCCCCCGGCGCAGGACGCGAGCAGCGAATAACAACGATCGGTGACGGGATGCGTGCTTTATGTGATGTGCTGTGACGTGTCGCTGCCGTTCGTCGTAACAGGGCAATAGGGAACCGGGCGATACGGCACCGGACACGGCAGCGGCGCGCGCGGAGCGAAGCGGCGCGCAGGGCGGAGGGGAGCGTTCGATGGGAACGGAGCAGATCCGGCGCTGGGAGTCGGGGGCACTCGCCCACGCCGTCACGGACCCCTTCGGCCAGGGCCCGCTGCCCTGGCTGCGCGGCAGCGAGAACTACTTCGACGACACCGGCAGGGTCGTCCCCTGGTACGTCGACCCGGTCGTCGCCCTCGACGAGCCCGGCATCCCGGTCCCCCGCCGCAGCTCTTCCAGCTCCTCCCCCCGCACCGCCGACGACGTGCACCGGCAGATCAAGGGCTTCGCCTCCGCCGGCGCGGTCGCCCCCGGCGAGGCCCTGGACTTCCACATCACGGTCGACCCGCCCCAGCAGTTCAGCGCGGACGTCTACCGCATCGGGCACTACGCCGGCGACGGCGCCTGCAAGATCACCACCAGTCCGCGGCTGTCCGGCATCGTCCAGCCCGCCCCGCTCACCGCGGACCGCACCGTCTCCTGCCACCACTGGTGGCTCTCCTGGCGCCTCCATGTGCCCACCTACTGGAGCACCGGCGCGTATGTCGCCGTGCTGACCACCACCGACGGCTATCGCAGCCATGTGCCCTTCACCGTCCGCGACAGCCACCCCGCCGACCTTCTGCTGGTGATGCCCGACATCACCTGGCAGGCGTACAACCTCTACCCGGAGGACGGCCGGACCGGCGCCAGCCTCTACCACGCCTGGGACGAGCAGGGCCGGCTCCTCGGCGAGCAGGACGCGGCGGTCACCATCTCCTTCGACCGGCCGTACGCGGGCGCGGGCCTGCCGCTGCACGTCGGACACGCGTACGACTTCATCCGCTGGGCCGAGCGCTACGGCTATGACGTCGCCTACGCCGACACCCGCGATCTGCACGCCGGCCGCGTCGACCCCGGGCGCTACCGCGGACTGGTCTTCCCCGGCCACGACGAGTACTGGTCCGCGCCCATGCGCCGGGCCGCCGAGCTGGCCCGCGACTGCGGCACGTCCCTCGTCTTCCTCTCCGCCAACACCATGTACTGGCAGGTGGAACTGGCCCCCTCGGCGTTCGGCGTCCCCGACCGGCTGCTGACCTGCCGCAAGCGGCGCGGCCCCGGCCGCCCCACCCTCTGGCGCGAGGTGGCTGCCCCCGAACAACAGCTGCTCGGCATCCAGTACGCGGGCCGGGTGCCCGAGCCGCATCCGCTGGTCGTGCGCAACGCCGGGCACTGGCTCTGGGAGGCCACCGGAGCGGGCGAGGGCGACGAGCTGGACGGCCTGGTCGCGGGCGAGGCGGACCGCTACTTCCCCCGCACAGCCCTGCCCGAGCACATCGACCGCATCCTGCTCGCCCACTCCCCGTACGAGGACGCCGAGGGCGCTCGCCGGCACCAGGAGACCTCGCTCTACCGCGCGCCCAGCGGCGCCCTCGTCTTCGCGTCCGGCACCTTCGCCTGGTCCCCGGCGCTCGATCGGCCGGGCCACACGGACGCCCGGATCCAGCGCGCCACGGCCAACCTCCTCGACCGCATCTGTAAGCGGGACTGAGGCTCCGCGAGCACCCAGCGAGCACCCGGCGAGCACCGAACGGACACCCGGCGAGCACCGCGCGAGGACCCGGCCGGTCCCCGCGCCCCCCGCCGGCACCCGGGCCGCCCGGGACCGTGCCCCCGCGAACGAGACGAGCCCTCCGCGCGGGCGTCCGTACGGGCCGCCGAACATACCCCCGGGGAGCCGGGCAGCCGCCGATACGGGAGAATCGGCACTGCTCCTGGACCAACCCACGCGGAGGCATCGTGTCCGGATTCGTCGAAAAACCCGAGCCGGTGCAGGTCCCCGGCCTGGTGCATCTGCACACCGGCAAGGTGCGTGACCTGTACCGGAACGCCGCCGATGAGCTGGTGATGGTCGCCAGCGACCGCACCTCCGCCTACGACTGGGTGCTGCCCACCGACATCCCCGACAAGGGCCGCGTCCTCACCCAGCTGTCCCTGTGGTGGTTCGACCTGCTCGCCGACCTGGTGCCCAACCACGTGCTGAGCACCGAACTCCCCGAGGGCGCGCCCGCCGACTGGGAGGGCCGGACGCTCGTCTGCAAGTCGCTGCGCATGGTCCCGGTCGAGTGCGTGGCACGCGGCCATCTCACCGGCTCCGGCCTCCTGGAGTACGAGAAGAACCGCACGGTGTGCGGCCTCGCGCTCCCCGAGGGCCTGGTCGACGGCTCCGAGCTGCCCGCCGCGATCTTCACCCCGGCGACGAAGGCCGCGGTCGGCGACCACGACGAGAATGTGAGCTACGAGGAGGTCGCCCGCGAGGTCGGCGCGGAGACCGCGACCCAGCTCCGGCAGACCACTCTCGCGGTCTACAGCCGGGCCCGGGACATCGCCCGGGAGCGCGGCATCATCCTGGCCGACACGAAGTTCGAGTTCGGGTTCGAAGCCGCCGCGGACGGCGGTGAGGACCGGCTGGTCCTCGCGGACGAGGTGCTGACCCCGGACTCGTCCCGCTTCTGGCCCGCCGACGAGTGGGAGCCGGGCCGCGCCCAGCGGTCCTTCGACAAGCAGTTCATCCGCAACTGGCTGACCTCCCCGGCCTCGGGCTGGGACCGGCACGGCGAGCAGCCCCCGCCGCCGCTGCCCGAGGAGATCATCGAGCAGACCCGGGCGAAGTACNNCCGGGGCTCTTCCATGGAGCGGACGACGAGATTCGAACTCGCGACCCTCACCTTGGCAAGGTGATGCTCTACCAGCTGAGCTACGTCCGCCTGCGCCACATGTTCGATGCGGCAGAGCAGTAACTATAACCCGCCTGCGGGTACGGTTCGCCCGCTCCCCGTGCCCGCCGCCGGCGGTCCCCGCGAGGTCCTCGGGTCGACGTACGGCGCCGGGCCGGCCCGCGCCACCTCCGCCGGCGTACGGCCGCGGACCGTCGCGCACTGTCACCAGGGGGAGTTGTGCGCGGTGACGTCGGCGCCGGAGAGCCGGGAACGGTCCGATGAGGAGCCGGGACGGAGCCGACACGGGCGGGACACGAACCGCGGAAGGAACCCAGGAAGGGACCAGCAGAAAAACCAGCAGGGACCAGCAGGGACCAGCAGCAGGAAGGCGCAAGGGAGGCGCGGAAACAGCGCCGGAGAACACGACGAAGGCCCCGGTCCATAAGACCAGGGCCTTCAACTGAGCGGACGACGAGATTCGAACTCGCGACCCTCACCTTGGCAAGGTGATGCTCTACCAACTGAGCCACGTCCGCATGCCCCGAAGAAGCTTTCACCTCTTGGCGCGAACACCACTGTACCTGATCCACTGGAGTGGTCCGGAAAGTGATGAGAGCGGGTGACAGGGATCGCACACTGCGCCTCCCCCTTGGAAAGGGGGCGCTCTACTACTGAGCTACACCCGCGTGACTCCGTGAGGTCCGGCTCTGCGGCCTCGCCCCTCGGCGTGGTCCAGACTCTAGCCGATCACCAGGGGTGCCACGCAAGTCCGTTCAACTCGCGGCCTCGAACGCCTCGTAGACCTTCTTGGGGATGCGCCCGCGGGGCGGTACCTCCATGCCGTTCGAACGGGCCCAGGCCCGTACCGTCGCCGGGTCCGGGGCGATCGAGGTGCGGCGGTACGCCTTGCCCGACTTGGACTGCTTGCGGCCGGCCTCCACGTAAGGGGCCAGGTCTCCACGCAGTTTCTTCGCATTCGCAGGATTCAGGTCGATCTCGTAAGTCTTACCGTCGAGGCCGAAGATGACCGTCTCCGCCGCTTCTCCGCCGTCGATGTCGTCGGAGAATGTGACCACTACGCGCTGAGCCACGGATATCGGTCCTTTCTGGCGGCGCTGCCGCGATGACGTGCGGCGATGTCGAGCGCCGGGATGGATTGGGCAGAGGTCTTTTTCATTTGTACAGCGATGAGCATTGTATTGCGAAGCCCAGTTAATTCCGTCCGCGTGTCACGGCGCAATCAAGACCGTACGTTTTCCCCGGGATTTTCCACAACGGTTACCCCCCCTGATACCCGAATGTGACCGCACCGGGAGATATCTACTCGCGTAGATTTTTCGGCCGGGTAGGCTGGGGTCACCTGTTCGGGGGTCTGGGGGAGCTCCGCTCCACCGGAACGACTCCGGGGGGCCGCCCCCGGGTAGAGACACTTACCGCACCACACCACCGGGAGTGCCAGTGGCACGCGTCGTAGTCGACGTCATGCTCAAGCCGGAGATCCTCGACCCGCAGGGCCAGGCCGTGCAGCGTGCACTGCCTCGCCTCGGCTTCGCGGGAATCTCCGACGTCCGCCAGGGGAAGCGCTTCGAGCTGGAGCTTGACGGGCCGGTCGACGACGCCGCGCTCGCCCGGGTCCGGGAGCTGGCGGAGACCTTTCTCGCCAACACCGTCATCGAGGACTTCACCGTGAAGATCGAGGCGGAGACCGCCGAGAGCGCGCAGGCCGCGTCGTGACCGCTCGCATCGGAGTCATCACCTTTCCCGGCAGCCTCGACGACCGGGACACCCGGCGCGCGATCCGGCTGGCCGGTGCCGAGCCGGTCGCGCTCTGGCACCGCGACAAGAGTCTCCAGCAGGTCGACGCGGTCGTGCTGCCCGGCGGTTTCAGCTACGGCGACTACCTGCGGGCCGGCGCCATCTCGCGTTTCTCGCCGGTCATGGAGACCGTGATCGACGAGGCCAGGGCCGGGCTCCCCGTGCTCGGTATCTGCAACGGATTCCAGGTCCTCACCGAGACGCATCTGCTGCCGGGCGCGATGCTGCGCAACACCGACCTCCACTTCGTCTGCCGGGAGCAGAAGCTCCGCGTGGAGAACGCGGGCACCGCCTGGACCGCCGATTACACCGCCGGGCAGGACATTCACATCCCGCTGAAGAATGTGGACGGCCGTTACGTCGCCGACGAGCGCACGCTCGACGCGCTGGAGGCGGAGGGCCGGGTCGCCCTGCGTTACCGCGACCTGAACCCGAACGGCTCGCTCCGCGACATCGCCGGAATCACCAACGAGGCCGGAAACGTCGTCGGCCTCATGCCGCATCCCGAGCACGCCGTCGAGCCGCTGATCGGCACCGGTGGCACGGACGGCCTCGGATTCTTCACCTCGATTCTGAAAAAGCTGGTCAACGCATGAGCCTCGACACCACCGCACACGCTGCCGAGACCCCCGACACCGACCAGCCATGGGCCGAACTCGGCCTGAAGCAGGGTGAGTACGACCACATCCGCGAGATCCTCGGCCGCCGCCCGACCGGCGCCGAGCTGGCGATGTACTCCGTGATGTGGTCGGAGCACTGCTCGTACAAGTCGAGCAAGGTGCACCTCAAGCAGTTCGGCGACAAGGCCCCGGCCGGCGACGCGATGCTCGTCGGCATCGGCGAGCAGGCCGGCGTGGTCGACGTGGGCCAGGGCTACGCCGTCACGTTCAAGATCGAGTCGCACAACCACCCGTCGTACGTCGAACCCCACCAGGGCGCGGCCACCGGCATCGGCGGCATCGTCCGCGACATCATCGCGATGGGCGCCCGCCCGGTCGCCGTGATGGACCCGCTGCGCTTCGGCGCCGCCGACCACCCCGACACCCGCCGGGTGCTGCCGGGCGTCGTCTCCGGCATCAGCAGCTACGGCAACTGCCTGGGCCTGCCCAACATCGGCGGCGAGGTCGTCTTCGACCCCTGCTACCAGGGCAACCCGCTGGTCAACGCGCTGTGCGTGGGCGTCATGAGGCACGAGGACATCCACCTCGCCAAGGCGTCCGGCACCGGCAACAAGGTCATCCTGTACGGCGCCCGCACCGGCGGCGACGGCATCGGCGGCGCCTCCATCCTCGCCTCCGAGACGTTCGAGACCGAGGCCGGGAAGGACGGCAAGCCGAGCAAGCGGCCGGCGGTCCAGGTCGGCGACCCGTTCCAGGAGAAGCTGCTCATCGAGTGCACCCTGGAGGCGTTCAAGGAGGACCTGGTCCTCGGCATCCAGGACCTCGGCGCCGCGGGCCTGTCCTGCGCGACGAGCGAGCTGGCGTCCAACGGCTCCGGCGGGATGCGAGTGGAGCTCGACAGCGTGCCGCTGCGCGACTCCACGCTCTCCCCCGAAGAGATCTTGATGAGCGAGTCGCAGGAGCGCATGTGCGCGGTGGTCGAGCCGGGCAAGGCCGACCGCTTCCTGGAGATCTGCGAGAAGTGGGACGTCACCGCCACGGTCATCGGTGAGGTCACCGAGGGCGAGCGGCTGGAGATCTACTGGCACGGCGAGCAGATCGTCGACGTCCCGCCGCGCACGGTCGCCCACGAGGGCCCCGTCCTCCAGCGGCCGTACGCCCGCCCGGACTGGCAGGACGCCCTCCAGGCCGACGACGCCGGCCGGCTGCCCCGCCCCGCGTCCGCGGAGGAGCTGCGCGCGCAGGTCCTGCGGCTGGTCGCGTCCCCGAACCAGGCGTCCAAGTCCTGGGTCACCGACCAGTACGACCGGTTCGTGCAGGGCAGCACCGTGCTGGCGCAGCCCGAGGACGCCGGCATGATCCGGATCGACGAGGAGACCAACCTCGGCGTCGCCGTCGCCACGGACGGCAACGGCCGCTTCGCCAAGCTCGACCCGTACGCCGGCGCGCAGCTCGCGCTCGCCGAGTCGTACCGCAATGTCGCCGCGACCGGCGCCCGGCCGCTCGCCGTCACGGACTGCCTCAACTTCGGCTCGCCCGAGGACCCGGCGGTCATGTGGCAGTTCGCGGAGGCGTGCCGGGGCCTCGCCGACGGCTGCCTGGTTCTCGGCACCCCGGTCACCGGCGGCAATGTCTCGCTCTACAACCAGACCGGCGAGGTCGCGATCCACCCGACCCCGGTCGTCGGCGTGCTCGGCGTCATCGACGACGTCACCCGCCGTACGCCCATGGCGTTCGCGGAGGACGGCCAGCTCATCTACCTCCTCGGGGACACCCGGGACGAGCTGGGCGGCTCCGCCTGGTCGCAGGTCGTCCACGACCACCTCGGCGGCCTTCCGCCGAAGGTGGATCTGGAGCGCGAGAGGCTGCTCGCCGAGATCCTGGTCGCGGGCTCCCGCGACGGCATGATCGACGCGGCGCACGACCTCTCCGACGGCGGCCTCATTCAGGCGGTGACCGAGTCGTGCCTCAAGGGCGGCAGGGGCGCCCGGCTGGTCGTCCCGGACGGGGTCACGCCTTTCGTCCACCTCTTCTCCGAGTCGGCGGGGCGCGCGGTCGTCGCGGTCCCGCGCAGCGAGGAGCTCCGCTTCACCGACATGTGCGGCGCGCGCGGCCTGCCGGCCACCCGCATCGGCGTGGTCGACGGTGACGCGATCGAGGTCCAGGGGCACTTCAGCATCCCGCTCGCGGAGCTGAGGGAGTCCCACGAGGCGACGATCCCGGCGCTGCTGGCCTGATCCGCCACCGCGGTGCGGCCGTACGCCGTACCGCCCGTACGTCCCCCGGCCCTGTCCGCGCACCGCGTGGGCGGGGCCGAGGCGTTCGCCGGGCCCCTGCCGTCCGTTCGCCGGTGTTCGCGGGCGTTCTGTCCTCCGCCGCCGGCGCGGGCATCCGCGCCCGCACGCCGGTCCGGGTGCTGCCCTAGGCTCGGCCGCATGACGCCGCCGCGATCGCGCAAGCCCCGCGCCCGTACGTACGACCCGGTCAGGACCCGGGACGCGCTGGAGGCCGAGGTGAAGGCCGTACGGGAGGCGGTGCGGGTGATGTGCGCCGCACCGGACGCGCCGGAGCTGCTCCTGGCGCCCTCGGGGCTGCCGGGCTGGACCGTACGGGACCTGGTGGCGCACCTCGCCGTCGGCCTGGACGCGCTGCCGCGCCGGCTCGCCGAGCAGGGCGGCCGCCCGGCC
>DOWQ01000454.1 GCA_003519485.1 Streptomyces sp.
GAGCTCGGCGACGGCGGTCGCGTAGGCGGGGTCGTCGCCGGAGAAGCGGCTGTCCCAGGTGTCGGCCCGGGCCGCGAAGAAGCCCCGGACATCGGCGTGGTCGTAGTCCATGGGCCCATGGTCTCCCGAGAGTGGACCGTAAGAACGGTAAAGGCGACAGGTGTGGGTGCGTCCTGCTCATTCGGAGACGCAGAACAATCAGATTCTGTGATGTTCCGGAGGGCGGTCCAGTACTGGTCGCCCTCCGCGCTAGCGTGCCGTTTCATGGGTGTGCCTGTGGCCCGCCCACGGCAGCCTTGCTTTCGCTTGCTGCCTTTCTGCCCTCTGCCCCTTCGGTGTCCTGTCCGTGTCCGCCTCGCCGTCCGCGGGAGGGGAAGGAGATCGAGATCGGATATGAGCGATCCCGAGGGGAGCGGTGCCGGAGTTCCTTCCGGCGACGAGCTCAGCCGGCTGCTGGACGACCTGGTCGGCAGGGTCGCCGGAATACGGCACGCGGTTCTGCTGACCGCGGACGGCTTGGCGGCGGGGGCCTCGGGGGGACTCCGCCGCGAGGCCGCCCACTACCTGGCCTCCGTCGCCTGCGGCTTCCACCGGATCGCGACCGGCGCGGGGCGGCATTCCGGTGCGGGAAGCGGCCGACGCACGGTGGTCGAACTGGACGGCGGCGGCTGCCTCTTCGTCGCGGCGGCGGGTGGCGGTTCCTGCCTCGCGGTACTCGGCACGGCGGCAGCCGATCCCGGCGTCGTCGCCCAAGAGGTGGACCTGCTCGCCGGGCGGCTGGCCGCCGGCAGCCCGGCCGCCCCGCACCGGGCTCGGTGATGCCCCCGCGGACGGCGGGCTGACAGTCGGCGGTCCGCCTGCCGCCGTTCAGTCGGCGACGCCGGTCGTCGCCACCACCTTGTCGATGTGCACCCGCACCAGCAGTTCGCCGGGGACGCCGTTGCGGGCACCGAACTCCTCGGCGCGGTCGTCGCCCATGTAACGGCCGGCGATCCGCGTCGCCCACGCCCGCACCTGGCCGAGATCCTCGACGATCCGGGCTCGGCCCTGCAGCGCCACATAGGCGAAGGGCGGCCGGTCGTCGTCCACGCACAGTGCGACGCGGCCGTCCCGGAGCAGATTCCGCCCCTTGACGGTGTCTCGGCCGGTGTTGAACACCAGTTCGTCACCGTCGAGCAGGAACCACACGGGCGCGATGTGCGGTCCGCCGTCGGCCCGTACGGTCGACAGCTTGCCGGTCCGGGTGCCTTCCGAGACGAATGCCTGCCATGCGCCGTGCGTCATCTTCTCTGCCATGCGTCCATCGTGTCCCACCTCCGTCACGGACCACGAGAAGCCCGGCCGTGGCGGGGAGGACGGGTTGCCCCGACGGTCGAGGTGGGACAGGCTGGCGGGCAGTTGAACCGCCGACGGGGAGAGGCAGAAATGGCGTTGACCAAGGGGCTCGACTGGCTGCTGGACGACCTGACGAAGCGGCTGGCGTACGTCCGGCACGGGCTGGTGTTGTCCAACGACGGTCTGGTGACGGCCGCGAGCGCGGACCTCGGCCGGGAGGACGCGGAGCACCTGGCCGCCGTCTCCTCCGGGCTGCACAGTCTCGCGAAGGGCTCCGGCCGTCACTTCGGGGCGGGACGGGTCCGGCAGACGATGGTCGAATTCGACGACGGAGTGTTGTTCGTGACGGCGGCGGGCGACGGCAGTTGCCTGTGCGTGTTCGCCACCGCGGACGCCGACATCGGGCAGGTCGCGTACGAGATGACATTGCTGGTCAACCGGGTTGGCGAGCACTTGAGGGTGCCCTCGCGCGAGCGGGAGGGCACGGAGGGCTGACCGGCTCGCCGGTCCGGTGACCGGCGACAGACCGCCGGCCGCCGTGGTCTGTCGCCGGCCCGCCGGAGTCGTCGGCCACCTGCCTCTTCGGTGGGTCGGTTCTCCGAGTGTCCCGCTTCGCGCCCCTCGCGCCCCTCGGGCGCCCGCCGTCGGGCGGTCGGCGTGGAGTTGTCCACAGGCCCGGCGGGATGTCCGAACCCCGCGCTACGGTCGTCACCGAGAGTGATCGACCGGAGTGGGGGAGGCTGTCATGGCAGTGGAAGTGACGGAGCGGCGGCGTGCGGCGTCGCGGCGCGGTGCCGGGGAGGCGCTCGGCTGGCGCAGGGCGGCGGAGCAGCTCGGTCTCAAGCCGAGCGAATTGGAGCTCGGGGCGCGGCTGGGGGAGGTGCGGACCGTCGCCGGACCCGAGGGCCGGCGGCGGGTGCCGCGCGCGGAGGTGGAGCGGCTCCGTGCGGCCGAGGGCTTTCCCGACGCGCTGCGCGAGCGGGTGCGCGCGGTGGCCACGGCGGAGGGCGCCGCCCTCATGGGCATCGGCCAGGGCCGCTTCACCCGGCTCGCCCGGGTCGGCTGTTTCAGCCCCGTGAAGTTCTACGTCAACCGCTATCGGGCCGTCGTCTGGCTCTATCCCGCCGTCGAGTTGCGGAGGTTCGCCGAGAGGTCGCCCGAGCTGCTCACCGGCGGCACCCCGAAGGGCCTGCGCGCCATGCTGGAGGCGGGCGAGGACTGGCGCGCCCGGAACTGGCGCAGCCGCCGCATCGCACAGCTGTCCCGGGAGTCGGACGACCCGTGGGAGCGCGCGGCGGTTTCCGCGGCGGTGCTCGGCGCCGACCAACTGCGCGAAGTCGTCGACGATCCGTACGAGCGGGCCTATCTGCGGCGGCTGCGGCCCTCGCTGCTCCCCCTGCGCGACGAGACCTCGACGTCCTGGCCGCTGGTCCAGGCGCTGCTGATGGCGGACGACCCGGACGAGATCCTCTGGCACCGGATCAGTCTCGCGCTGTGCCTGGACGAATCCCGTGAGGAGCGCCCCGCGCCCAGGCCGGGCGGGGCACCACCGCCCGCGGCGGCGGGCGGCCCTCCCGAGCCCGCGTCCGAGCCCGTGCCCGATCCTGAACCCGTGACCGCCCCCGTCCCGCAGGCCGGGGGGCCACCGGGCGGCGAGCCGCTCGAGGAGTCACGATCTCGCGGTGTCCGGCGCTGGCTGCGCCGCGGCCGGCGATGAAATCCTCAGTCGTCCAGCGGTCGGAAGAGCCCTTCCTGCATCACGGACACGAGAAGCCGGCCCCGGCGGTCGAAGATTTGGCCGCGGGCCAGCCCCCGGGCACCGGTCGCGATGGGCGACTCCTGCTCGTAGAGGAACCACTCGTCGGTGCGGAACGGCCGGTGGAACCACATGGCGTGGTCGAGCGAGGCGACGTCGAAGCCGCGCGAGCCCCAGAGCGGCTCGACCGGCACCCGCACGGCGTCGAGCAGCATCATGTCGCTCGCGTAGGTGAGGGCGCAGGTGTGGACCAGCGGATCGTCGCCCAGCGGTCCCACGGCCCGCATCCAGACGGCGCTGCGCGGCTCGAGGCCCTTCAGCTCCTCCTTGTTCCAGCGCAACCGCTCCACATACCGGATGTCGAACGGCTGACGCCGCGCCATTCGCTCGAGCGCTTCCGGAAGATGGCCGAGATGCTCCCGGATCTCGTCGGCGAGATTCGGGAGCCCCTCGGGCTCGGGGACCTCGGGCATCGGCAGCTGCTGCTCGATACCCGGCTCCGGCCGGTGGAAGGAGGCCGTCAGATTGAAGATGGTGCGGCCCTGCTGCACCGCGACGACCCGGCGGGTGGTGAAGGAACGCCCGTCACGGACCCGCTCCACCTGATAGACGATCGGCACGCCCGGTCGGCCCGGCCGCAGGAAATAGGCGTGCAGGGAGTGCACGGGCCGGTCGCCCTCCGTGGTGCGCCCCGCAGCCACCAGCGCCTGCCCGGCGACCTGCCCGCCGAACACCCGCTGGAATGACTCGTGAGGGCTTCGGCCGCGGAAGATGTTCTGTTCGATCGGTTCCAGGTCGAGCAGGTTCACCAGGCGGTCGGCGGGGTTGCCCATGGATACTCCTCGTTTCGTTCCACGATGCCGCAAGGCTAGAACAGGAAAACGGAGCGGGCCGCACCGGCGGGGCCACCGCCCGGCAGGGGGTGTGGCGGTGGCCGCGCCGGCAGGTGGCAGCAGCAGGTGGCGGAGGTGTCAGTGGCCGTGCTGGTGGGGGGTGGATGTCCTGACAGGAGTCGGCGCGGGTAGTCCGGGGCCGGGGCAGTGCACGTCACGGCTCGGGACGCTGCCGTCGACCAGGTAGGCGGCGGCCGTCCCGTCCACGCAGGCATTGCCGCGGCTGGCGAAGACGCCGTGGGAGTAGTCGTCGTGCAGGGTGACGACGCGTGAACCGGGGAGTCGCCGGCTCATGGAGCGGGCGCCGGCGATGGGTGTCACCGGGTCGTGCTCGGAGGCCACGAGCAGTACCGGCGGTGCCTCGGCCGATCCCAGCGGCGTACGTACGGCCGGCCGGTGGGCCCAGTGGGCGCAAACCCAGGCCTCCATCCCGGTGAGCACCGGCAGCGGATCGGCGCGCTTCAGCCGGCGCAGGTCCCTGCGGACGTCGGAGGGGGTGGGGCCGGGACCGTCGGCGCATTTGACGGCGCGGTTCGCTGCTTCGTACGTCCGTGACGCCGGGTTGCCGAACGGCTCGGCCGGTCGCAGGCCCGTCACGGAGCCGTGGCGCAGGTAGTCGCGGAGCCCGTCGCCGAGTCCGGTCCACCGCTCGGTGCGCCCCAGTGCGCGGTAGACCGCCCGGTCGAACTCCGCCGGCCCGAAGCCGTCGGCCGGCCGGGCGCTGAGCCCCCGGCGGGTGCGCGCGTAGGCGGTGCGCGTCTCCTCGCGGCTGGAGCCGAGGCCGAAGCGGTCCGGGTGGACGGCCAGCCAGTCGAAGAAGGTGTCGCGCTGGTCCAGCAGCGCCACGGCCTGGCGGCGGTCGAAGTCGTGCCAGTCCTCGGGCCCGACGACGCTGTCGAGCACCATCCGCCGGATCCGGTGCGGGTGGAGGGCGGCGTAGGCGGCTCCGAGGTACGAGCCGTAGCTGACGCCGAGGAAGCTGATGCGGCGCTCCCCGAGGGCCGCTCGGATGGCGTCCATGTCGCGCGCCGTGTTCGTGGTGCTGAGGTGGGGGAGCGCCGGGCCGATGCCCGCCGCGCAGTCCTCGGCGGTACGCCGCAGCGACGCCTGGTGGGTTCGCTCCTCGTCGGCGCCGCGCGGCACGGGGTCGGCCGCCGGAGTCTCGAAGAGGCCGCCCATCGCACCGCAGTCGGCCGGTGCGCTGTGCCCGGTGCCGCGGGGGTCGAAGCCGATGATGTCGAACGAGCGGCGGACGGATTCCGGGAGTTTCTCCCGCTTGGTGGCGGCGTAGCCGAGCCCCGGGCCGCCGGGGCCGCCCGGGTTGACCAGCAGCACGCCGCGCCGCTCGGCCGGTGCGCCGGAGGCGGCGACCCGCGAGACCGCGAGGTCGATCCGGGGACCGTCCGGGCGGCTCCAGTCCAGCGGCACACGGAGCGTGGTGCAGCGGATCCGGTCGGGCCCGGACGGGTCCGGGACGCCCTCCGGGCAGTCGGCGAAGCGGGGCGGTCCGGCCGGCGACCCGGCCGGCCGATTCGGGTGCCGATTCGGCCGGTGATGCGGGTGGCGGTGAGGCCTGAGCCGGAACGACCGGTGTGAGCGAGGTCATGACGGCGGCGGCGGTGGCGGCCCAGGCGGGCACCGCTGATCGCCAACGGATGGAAGTTCGGGAGAAGTTCACCGGATCTCGCGTTTCAGTGACGGGTGACGTGG
>DOWQ01000230.1 GCA_003519485.1 Streptomyces sp.
CCGCGCAGCGCCGCCGGGGCCGTCCGGCTCGCCCGGCGCGGCGGCCGGGTGGTGCTCACCGGGCTGCCCGAGCCGGGCGCGGAGGGGATCGACCCGATCGACCTGGCCATGCGTCAGCTGACGCTGCGGACCGTGTTCGGAGCGCCGTCGGCGGCCTGGTCCTACGCCGTACGGGCGTTCGAGACGGGCCTGCTCAACCCCGCACCTCTCATCACCCACGAGTTCGGACTGGAGGACTACGCCGCCGCGATCGCCCTGGTCGGCAGCGGTGATCCCACGGCCGGAAAGGTGCTGCTGCGCCCCTGACGCACCGGGCGGCAACAGAACGGCACTGGACGCCGGCCGCGCCGCGCCCTGTCCCGCCCAGCCGCACTCGTGCCACCCGCACCTAGNNCCCGCCCCTCGTGCCCCGCCCGCCGCTCCGGGCCGTACACCCCGCGTCCCGAACGTCATTCGACACACCGAACCAAGGAGCCCCGTGTCCGACAGCGCCACCCGTCCTGAACCGAACGGCTCGGCCGCAGCCGGCAGCCCGGCCGTCCCCGCGGCCCGCCCCATGCCGGACAGCGCCACCCGACCCCGCCGCCCCGGCTCGGCCGCGCTNNTTCCCCGACGGTGGCACCTGGCGTACCGAAGTGCCCTCCGTCGAGTGCCCGGAGGCGCTGGCGGCCGTATTGAAGGAGGCCACGCGGCTGGATGTGCCGATCCACCGGATCAGCCAGGGCAGCGGCGTGTGGATGCTCACCGACGCCGAGATCACCGAGATGGCCCGGTCCTGCGCCGAGCGGGACATCGAGCTGTGCCTGTTCACCGGCCCGCGCGGCACCTGGGACATCGGTGCCTCGACCCGCACAGACTCGGGTGGCGGCGGGATGCGGGCCCGGGGCCTCGACGCGCTCGCGGGCTGCGTCGAGGACGCCGTACGCGCCACCGAACTGGGCGTGCGCTGCCTGCTCGTCGCCGACGAGGGCGTGCTGTGGACGCTGCACCGGCTGCGCGAGCGCGGGGCGCTGCCCGCCGACACCACCTTCAAGGTGTCCGCGCTCGTCGGACCGGTCAACCCGGTCTCGTACACGGTCTGGGAGCGGCTCGGCGCCGACTCGCTCAACATCCCGTCCGATCTCACCTTCGACCACCTGACGGAGATCCGCCGCGCCAGCCGCGCCCCGATGGACTTCTACATCGAGGCCCCGGACGATCTCGGCGGCTATGTACGGATGTACGACACGGCCGAGCTGATCCGCCGTGGCGCGCCCCTCTACCTCAAGTTCGGGCTGAGCAAAGCACCGGCGATCTACCCCTATGGAGGCCAGCTGCGCGANNGTCACACTGGACACCGCACGGGAGCGGGTGCGCCGCGGCCGGCTCGCGCTGGACCTCTTGGCGCGCCACGGCGCGGACGGGGGCATGTCACCGCTCGGGGCACGACTGCCGGGGCCGCTTCGGCGATTCCCGGTCGCANNCCGCCTGCACCGCCTGCACCGCCCGCACTGCCCGCACCCGCCGCACCAGTCGCACTGCCCCGGACCCGCACAGCGCGGGGGCGCCTGTGTCACCCGCACGACCTGCGTCACCTGAGTCACCCCCACCCCCTACGAGAAGGGCACCGATCACATGCGGACCTACAGAGCCGCCGGCGCCGTACTGGCCGCGGCGCTGCTCGCGGCCTCGCTGGCCGCCTGCGGCCAGAACGCCAACGGCGTCGGCCGGGACAGCCGGAAGGGCGGTGACGCCAAGGGCGGCACCATCGGCCTGGCCATGCCGACCAAGTCCTCCGAGCGCTGGATAGCCGACGGCCGGAACATGGCGAAGCAGTTCGAGGCCAAGGGCTACAAGACCGACCTCCAGTTCGGCAACGACGATGTCGACGAGCAGGTGGCCCAGATCGAGAACATGATCGCCAAGGGGCACAAGCTGATCGTCATAGCCTCCATCGACAGCGCGGCGCTCATCAATGTGCTGGACCGGGCCGCCGACGCCAAGATCCCCGTCATCGCCTACGACCGGCTGCTGATGGGCACCGAGAATGTCGACTACTACGCGACCTTCGACAACTTCGAGGTCGGCGTGCAGCAGGGCTCGTACATCGTGGACGAGCTCGGACTGAAGGAGAAGGGCGGCGAGAAGGGCCCGTTCAACATCGAGCTGTTCGCCGGCTCGCCGGACGACAACAACACCCGCTTCTTCTTCGACGGCGCGATGAGCGTGCTGAAGCCGTACATCGAGGACAAGAAGCTGGTCGTCCGCAGCCGGCAGACGAAGCTCAACCAGATCACCACGCTGCGCTGGGACGGCGGTACCGCGCAGAAGCGGATGGACGACCTGCTCAGCAAGTCGTACACCTCCGCGAAGGTCGACGCCGTCCTCTCCCCGTACGACGGCATCTCCATCGGGATCCTGTCCGCCCTCAAGAGCGTGGGCTACGGCGGCGCGAGCCAGCCGTATCCGATCGTGACCGGGCAGGACGCCGAGAAGGCGTCGGTGAAGTCGATCATCGCGGGCGAGCAGCGGCAGACCGTCTACAAGGACACCCGGAAGCTCGCCCGGGCCACCGTGCAGATGGGCGACGCGATGCTGACGGGCGGTGAGCCGAAGGTCAACGACACCACGTCGTACGACAACGGCAAGAAGGTCGTGCCGTCCTTCCTCCTCCAGCCGGTGAGCATCGACAAGTCCAACACCCGGCTCCTCATCGACGAGGGCTACTACGAGCCCTCCGAGCTGAAGTAGGGGGAGGCCGGACCATGCCCGGACCCGTGCTCGAAATGCGTTCCATCACCAAGACCTTCCCCGGCGTCAAGGCCCTCTCCGACGTGCGGCTCACCGTCCGGGAGGGCGAGATCCACGCCGTCTGCGGTGAGAACGGCGCCGGCAAGTCGACGCTGATGAAGGTCCTCAGCGGCGTCCATCCGCACGGCTCGTACGACGGCGAGATCGTCTTCCGCGGCGAGACCTGCGCCTTCAAGGACATCCGGGCCAGCGAGCGGCGCGGGATCGTCATCATCCACCAGGAGCTCGCCCTGGTCCCGTACCTGTCCCTGGCCGAGAACATCTTCCTCGGCAACGAGCACGCCACCCGCGGCGTCATCAGCTGGAACGACACCCTCGGGCACGCCGGGAAGCTGCTGCGCCGGGTCGGGCTCACCGACTCGCCGCACACCCGGATCGCCGACATCGGCGTGGGCAAGCAGCAGCTGGTGGAGATCGCCAAGGCGCTCGCCAAGGAGGTGAAGCTGCTGATCCTCGACGAGCCGACCGCCGCGCTCAACGACGAGGACAGCGCGAAACTCCTCACCCTGCTGCTGGAGTTCAAGGCCCAGGGCATCTCCTGCATCCTCATCTCGCACAAGCTCAACGAGATCCGCCGGGTCGCCGACTCCGTCACCATCCTGCGGGACGGCCGGACCATCGAGACCCTCACCGTCCGCGCGGCAGCCGACTCCGAGCCGGCCGTCTCCGAGGACCGGATCATCCGCGGCATGGTCGGCCGCGACCTCGACAACCGCTTCCCCGCCCGCACCCCGTACGAGGGCGACGACGCGGGAGAGCAGGCCTTCTCGGTCTCCGACTGGACCGTGCACCACCCCATCGACCAACAGCGCAAGGTCGTCGACGGGGTCTCGCTGTCGGTGGGCCGCGGTGAGATCGTCGGCATCGCGGGGCTGATGGGCGCCGGCCGCACCGAGCTGGCGATGAGCGTCTTCGGGCGCAGCTACGGGCGGCACGCGGGCGGCACGGTCCGCCTCGGCGGCCGCGAGATCAGCACCCGTACGGTGCCGGAGGCGGTCGGCCACGGGCTCGCGTACGTCACCGAGGACCGCAAGACGTACGGGCTCGACCTCGGCGACGACATCAGCCGCAACATCTCCGTCGCCGCGCTGCCGAAGGTCGCCCGGCGCGGCATCGTCAGCGAGCACGAGGAGACGCGGGTCGCGGAGCGGTTCCGCAGGACGATGAACATCAAGGCCCCCACGGTCTTCGAGACCGTCGGCCGGCTGAGCGGCGGCAACCAGCAGAAGGTCGTCCTCAGCAAGTGGATCTTCGCCGGTCCCGAGGTACTGATCCTGGACGAGCCGACCCGCGGCATCGACGTCGGGGCGAAGTACGAGATCTACACCGTCATCAACGACCTCGCCGCGCAGGGGAAGGCCGTCGTCTTCATCTCCTCCGAACTGCCCGAACTGCTGGGCATGTGCGACCGGATCTACACGATGGCCGCCGGCCGGCTGACCGGCGAGGTCCCCCGGGCCGAGGCCACCCAGGAAGTGCTGATGCGCCATATGACCATGGACAGAAGCCCCGACACGGACAGAGAGGGCGGACTGCCGAGATGACGCAGCTCACCACGAAGACCCAAAGCTCCGGTCTCGCCGGGGCACTGCTGCGGGGCATGCGCTCCAACATGCGGCAGTACGGCATGCTGCTCGCGCTGGCGCTGATCGTCGTGCTGTTCCAGATATGGACCGACGGTATCCTGCTCAAGCCGCAGAACGTCACCAACCTGGTCCAGCAGAACAGCTACATCCTGATCCTCGCCATCGGCATGATGATCGTCATCATCGCGGGCCACATCGACCTGTCGGTCGGCTCGCTGGCCGCCTTCATCGGCGCCGCCGCGGGCGTACTGATGATCAAATACGACATGCCGTGGCCGATGGCGCTGCTCCTCTGCCTGCTGCTCGGCGCGGCGGCGGGGGCGTGGCAGGGATTCTGGATCGCGTACCTCGAGATCCCGTCCTTCATCGTCACCCTCGCCGGGATGCTGCTGTTCCGCGGCGGCACCCAGATCCTGCTGGACGGCCGGACGCTGCGGCCCTTCCCCGACGGCTTCCAGTCGCTGGGCAACGGCTTCATACCCGAGATGGGGCCGTACACCGACTATCACAACCCGACGTTGCTGATCGGGCTCGCGGTGCTCCTGTTCGTGCTGTGGCGGGAGTGGCGCGACCGCCAGCAGCAGCTGAACTACGAGCTCACCGTGCTGCCGATCGGGCTCTTCTTCGCCAAGTGCGCCGCCCTCGTCGCGGCGGTCGCCGCCTTCACCCTCACCCTCGCCAGCTACCACGGCACCCCGATCGTGCTGCTCATCCTCTGCGGGCTGCTGCTGGCCCTCGGCTTCGTGATGCGCAACGCCATCATCGGGCGGCACGTCTACGCCCTGGGCGGCAACCGGGCGGCGGCCAAGCTGTCCGGGGTCAGGGACAAGCGCATCAGCTTCCTGGTCTTCGTCAACATGGGCGTGCTCGCCGCCCTGGCCGGGGTCGTGTACGCGGCCCGGCTCAGCGCCGCGACTCCGAACGCCGGGTTCAACTTCGAGCTGGAGGCCATCGCCGCGGCCTTCATCGGCGGCGCCTCGGCGACCGGCGGCGTCGGCACGGTGCTGGGCGCGATCATCGGCGGCCTGGTGCTCGGCGTCCTCAACAACGGCATGTCGCTGGTGGGCATCGGTACGGACTACCAGCAGGTCATCAAGGGGCTGGTGCTGCTGGCGGCGGTCGGATTCGACGTCTGGAACAAGCGCCGGGTCGGCGCGTAGGTCCGTATCCCCTCATCTGGAAGGATCGGTACGACATGACTTCGAGACGCACCGTGATAGCTGCGGCAGCAGCGGGATGGGCAGCGACCATGACCACGCCCGGCACGGCACAGGCAGCGGCGGGACGCACGGCTCCCGCCCGGGAACGCTTCGGGAGGCTCCCCGACGGCACCCCGGTCGACCGCTGGACCCTGGAGAACGGCGGCATCCGGCTGCGCGTCCTCTCCTACGGCGGGATCGTCCAGAGCCTGGAGGTCCCGGACCGGCACGGCCGCCGGGCCAATGTCTCCCTGGGCTTCGCGGACCTCGCCGGGTACCTCGAGCACAGCCCGTACTTCGGCGCCCTGATCGGCCGTTACGGCAACCGCATCGCGGAGGGCCGGTTCACCCTGGACGGGCACACGTACCGGCTGCCGGTCAACGACGGCCCGAACAGCCTGCACGGCGGGGACAAGGGCTTCGACAAGCGCGTCTGGGACGTCGCCCCGTGGTCGCGGGGCGGGGCGGTCGGCCTCGCCCTGACCCGGGTCAGCCCGGACGGCGAAATGGGCTACCCGGGCACGCTCAAGGTGCGGGTGGACTACGTCCTGACGCAGGGCGGCGACTTCCGGATCACCTACGAGGCGACCACGGACGCCCCCACGGTCGTCAACCTCACCAATCACACCTACTTCAACCTGGCGGGCGAGGGCAGCGGCTCGGTCCAGGAGCACGGACTGCGGCTGGCCGCCTCCCGCTACACCCCGGTCGGCGCCGCGCTCATCCCCACCGGCGAACTCGCCCGGGTGGCCGGCACGCCCTTCGACTTCCGGGCCCCGAAGCCGATCGGCGAGGATCTGCGCGTGGCGCACGAGCAGGTGCTGTACGGCCAGGGCATCGACCACAACTACGTCCTGGACGCGGGCGTCACCGACCGGCCCGAACACGCCGCCACCGTCACCGAACCGTCCTCGGGCCGGGTGCTGCGCATCGCCACCACCGAGCCCGGTGTGCAGCTCTACACCGGCAACTTCCTCGACGGCTCCTTCGCGGGCACGACGGGGAAGGTGTACCGCCAGAGCGACGGCTTCTGCCTGGAGACCCAGCACTTCCCGGACTCCCCGAACCAGCCGTCGTTCCCGTCCACGGTCCTGCGGCCCGGCGACACGTACCGCTCGGAGACGGTGCACTCCTTCGGCCACCACTGACCGCGCCACCCCTGTCACCGGCACGGACGCCCGACCAGCGCTCCGGCCGGCACTCGGACGGCGCTCCGACCCGCTCCGACCTTCCGGTCCTCACCGCACTCCCCGCGCCACCGCACCCGGCACCTGACCCGTGCCCACGGATCTGCGCCCTCGGGCCCGGGCCGCCCTCCTTCAACCGGGGCGGCCCG
>DOWQ01000173.1:0-1491 GCA_003519485.1 Streptomyces sp.
GCTCTCCTTGATACGACGCGGTTTATACCCATGGGGTATGCCGTCTTCAACAGCTTATACCCCCGCCCGTATTTCTCCACCGGTGGTACGGGGCGCCGGGCACCAGGGCGGACGCCGCGCCCACCGGCACCCCGCGGGGGTGCGGCATGGCGTACGCATTCAGTTACACAGGGTTTGGAAGCAGCCTGGTGGCGCAGCACTGCGCCGCACCTCTCGCGAACCCACTGCAGGCCCTCTCGCGACCCCACTGCGCCGCGCCGCACCGCGCTCCGGCGGCAGCAGAGCCTCACGCACCGAGGGCCCGCTCCGGCCGGGGATCCCCGGCCGGAGCAGGCCCTCGGCCCGGTGGCGCGCTGCGCCGCTCGGTCAGCTCTTGCACTCCGTGACGTTGTCCGCCGCCCCCGGCACTGCCGCGCCGCTCACGGCGTCGAAGTTGCTCCGGTACGCCGCCGCGGTCGCGTCGTCGTTGACCTTCAGCAGCGCCTCGTCGTTCGACCGCAGTCCCGGAGTCGAGTAGTTCGCGCTGCCGGTCCACAGGACCTTGTCGCGCCTGCCGTAGTACCAGCCGTCGATGAGCAGGTACTTCGAGTGCATGACCATGCGTTCGGTCGTGGAGTCGCCGTCGTCGTCGTAGTCGTAGCACCGGACCCGCGGGCCGCCGCTGAAATGCAGCGCGCGCCAGGTCCCGGCGTCCATGTTGGTGTAGACGATGTCCACGTAGCAGCCCGCCCGGCGCAGACCGGCCAGCTTGTCGGCGACGCCCTGCCGGGTCAGGGTGAACATCGCGAGCCGGATCCCCGTCCGGTGAGTGCCCGTACTGTCGGACCAGGAGCAGTCGACGTTGTTCAGAATGCCGACGACGGTGTCCGAGCTGTTGGTGGTCCCGGCCCGGGGAAAGAAATAGGCTTTCTGCGCGCCCGCGCTCGTACTGCTGTATTTCCAGGTCGAATAGTTCTTCGCCTTCAGCTTCTGAAAATACGCCACATAGGCGTTGTACAGCGTGCTGTTGCCGGTCACGGTGGTGGAGCTGTTCCAGTACTTGTCATAGCTGGACGGCGTGAGATTGGACGATGTCTGCACGACGACATTCCGCAGGCTCCCGCCGCCGGCACTGGAGAACAGCACATACTTGTTGTGACTGACCGAGTTCCCCCTGGCCGGATCCCCCAGGCACGATCTGGACGCCGGGCAGAGCGTCACGAAGGAGCTCCGGGAGGTGTCCGTGCCGAGTGACGCCTTGAGGGTGTCGTACGTGCCGTCCGCCACGGGGCTGCTGGCGGACACGTCGTCCAGCACGACCTGCACGTTGATGGCTCGCAGCGGATCGTCATGGGCCGCGGTGAGCGCTCTTGCCACCGTCGCGCTCCACAGCTGGTACATGGACAGCCGAATGGTCGACCCGGCGTCGGCCCTTCTGATCAGGTCGACGACCTGGTCGCGGATGACGGTCTGCTCCGTACGGACACCGCTCAGCGGGTCGTTGAACGCCGA
>DOWQ01000173.1:1526-2740 GCA_003519485.1 Streptomyces sp.
CTGCGCAAGACTCTCCTCCCGATTACGGGGGTCGATCCTTCACTTCCTGGGGGGAGGCGAATAAAACTATGTCATGTACACACGTGTCTATGGAACCGCTTACTCCGGTAGATCGCCGAGCCGCGGAAGAACGACCGCCGACAGCGCCCGACTTCGGCAGTGTTGAGCGCCGGAAACATCGCATGTGCGCTTACCTGATGGTTCTTCCGGCATACGCGGACGGCCGGCCGGGCAGCCGGGCAGCCGGGCGGCCGGGCAGGACATATTGCGTATGACGCGAAATCGGGACGCTGCGCGAAGGACGCGCCACGGCGCAGACGCCGTCCGGGCAGGCGCCTCGCCCGCATGCCACCGAATCGCAGCCACCCCGCCCCCTTCGACTCCCCCGGCCGTCTCTTCGGTCGGATATCCACAGAGGAGAGTTTATCCTGACAAAGGGATTGAACAGACGCACGCATTGACCGCCCCTCCGCCGCTGATCCAGCGTCAGCGAGACTCGAAACAGGCGGCGTAAGACCGCAGGCCCCGTCCGGGCCGGCCGAGCGGCCGCCGTCGGCGCGACGGAGCATCGCCGCTACGGCTCGATGCGACCAACCGCCGACCCGGTCAGGGAGACCGGCGCCGACGGGCCCGTCGTCACGGGAACCGCCGGGGATCTGCTCGGGTGGATCAGCGGCCGACCGTCCGGAGCGGCCCTCACCGTTTCCGGGGCCGATGAGGTGCCCGCGGCCCCCTACCGGATCTGACAACGCACGACCACCCTTGGCCAACCGGGGCCCGGCCTGCCGTCGATACGCGCCGCTCAGGCGGGCCGGGGCCTGGCGAGCAGGACGCCCAGCGCGATCATGCTGATGCCGAGAATGAAATGCAGCCAGTCGTCTGCCGAGTTCAGCGGCACGAAGTTCGCCCCGCTGGACTTGTCGATGATCAGGCCGTAGAGCCACAGGACGAGATAGATCGCTCCACCGCCGATGAGGAACTTACGGGCAGCGCCGGCATTGCGGGCCATGGCGATCCCCGCGACCCCGAACAGCAGGTGCACCAGGTTGTGCAGGATGGACGTCTTGAACAGGCCGAGCAGCTTGGCGTCCGAGTGGTGGCCCGCGAATTCCATCGTGTCGTAGTCGCTGGTGATTCCGGGGATGAATCCGAGGAGCCCGACCAGGAGGAACACCGCCCCCACTGCCAGAGCCGCCTGCTGTACCGGAGTCTTG
>DOWQ01000174.1 GCA_003519485.1 Streptomyces sp.
CCACCGCGTGCGCGTGGAGTTCGGCGGCGGGCGGGCGGTGGCCGAGAGGACGGAGGAGTTCGGCGACGGCACGGCTGTACCGCGGCTCCGCCGGCTCGTGCCGCTCGGGCGGCGGCGCCACCACGCCGTACAGCTCGGCCCCTGCCACCCCGAGGCCGGGCGTGGTGGCCAGCCGCGCCCAGGCGGCCCGGTCGGCCACCAGGTCGGCCAGTACGGTGGTGGTGCCGGGCCGCCGGTGCTGGAGTTCGGCGGACAGCCAGTGCCACGGCAGCGCGGTGTACCGGACAGTCGCCGGGGCGGTGCGCGCGAGCGCGACATGCGGGAGCTGCTGCTTGCGGTCGAGGGTCAGCTGCCCGATCAGATGGATCAGCAGCTGTCCGGGTACGGAGGCCGCGACCCGCAGCCGGGTCAGCACGACCTGGGGGTCCGCCGGTTCCACCAACTCGACGACGCTCGCGGCCGCCGTGCCGGTGAGCACGTCCGGCCGTACGGCCGCCAAGGCGGGCAGCGCGGAGGCCGCGTCCACCAACCGTCCCCGGCCGGAGGGGGCGGCTGCTATCAGCAACGCGGCCCCCGGCACCGTCCTGTCCCCGTTCATCGCCACCGGATCACCGTATCCGCTGCCCGGCGACCGGCACGAACGCCGGTCGCGCCATGGCCGCGCCCGGCACGTCACGAACGGCCGCACAGGCGGGGGCGGACGGCGCGGGCGGCGCAGGCGTGAGCGGGAGAGCGCGGGAGCGCGGAGTGGACGAACAGCGGCGGTCGGCGCCGGCCCTACGGCCGTGAGGCCAGCAGGGCGGCACCCCGTACGGCCGCCGTGTGCGGCGCGGGGACGGGCCGCACGGTCGAGCCCAGCCGGCGCGCCAGCCCGTGGACGAGTTCCGGCCACAGCGCGCCACCGCCGGTGAGCAGCGGACCGCGCTCCAGCGCCGCCAGGGCCTGTCCCGTCGTATCGGTGTCGAGCAGCTGGCCGACCATGGCCGTCACCGACCGTACGAGCGCCTCCGGCACGCCGGTCGCGGCGAGGTCCGTGGTGCCCATCGGGGACCGGCGGGCCCGCGTCAGCTCGCCTCCCGACAACAGGGCGACCTCGGTCACATGTGCGCCCAGGTCGATGACGAACAGCGGCCCGGCCGGGTCGGACTCGCCGACCAGGGCCGCCGCCTCGACGGCGGTCACGGCCCGTACGGCGCGCGGCGCCAGGACGTCGAGCGCGGCCGACAGCTCACCGGCGTCACAGAGCACCGGAGTGGTCACGACAACCAGCGGCCGGCGGCCGACCCGGTGCAGCCGGCGGCTCAGCAGCCGCTCCAGGAGCCGGGCGCACTCGCCGGCGTCGACGATGCTGCCCCGCCGCACCGGATAGCAGGAGCCGGGGCCGGGGAACGTCATGGTGGGCACGGTGAGCACCACACCGCGGCCGGCCGGCCAGGCCCGGGTGCGGACGCTGCCCATGTCGATCGCGACCCCCGGCCGCAGCCGCGCCCGGAGGGACATCACACGGCCCGGCTCTGACACCCGACGCAGCGGCTCGCGTAGGGCAGGATCTCCAGCCGCTCGGCCGGGATGGGTTTCGCGCAGCCCTGGCAGTTGCCGTACGTTCCCTCGGCGAGACGGTCCAGGGCCTGCTCGATCTCCTTCAGTACGCCGCGGATGGTGTGCGCCTGCCGGGCGGCGGGTCCGTCGGCGGTACGGTCCGCGGGGTCGTCCATTGCGGCGAGCTGCGCCGTCCGGGTGGCATGATCGTGCTCCAGCCGTTGCCGGGCATCGAGTGCGTTGAGCTTCATGTGTCCCACCCTCGGTGACGCGGCCGGGCCGCGACCATCCGTGCCGGCACCCATTTTCCGGGGGCGAAGCGTGTAGGAGCCCCGGTGGCGGAGCGCGCCGGCGGCCGGGGAGGATGGCAGGGTCCCCGGTGATTGCCGGCAGTCCGGTGCGGCCGGCGGGCCGTACCGCCGGAGCGTGCCGGAGAGCCGGAGAGGAAGAACCGTTGAGCGAGGAGACCGCATTCACCGTGTCCCTGTTCTGGCGGATCTTCCTGCTCAACGCGCTGGTGCTCGGCGCGGCCACCGTGCTGCTGCTGTGGGCGCCGGTGACGGTCTCCGTGCCGGTGCTGGTCACCGAGGCCGTGGTGCTCGTCGGCGGGCTGCTGGTCATGCTCGTCGCCAACGCCGCCCTGCTGCGCGTCGGCCTCGCACCGCTGGGCCGGATGTCGCGGGTGATGGCGACCGTCGATCTGCTGCGGCCCGGCCAGCGGCTGCCGACCGCGGGCCACGGCGGGATGCCGGAGCTGATCCGCGCCTTCAACGAGATGCTGGACCGGCTGGAGGCGGAGCGCGGTGACAGCAACGCCCGCGCGCTGTCCGCGCAGGAGGCCGAACGCCGCCGGATCGCCCAGGAGCTGCACGACGAGGTCGGCCAGAGCATGACCGCGGTGCTCCTCGAGCTCAAGCGGGTCGCGGACCGCGCTCCCGAGGAGCTGCGGGACGAGCTCCGCCTCGTGCAGGAGATCACCCGGGAGAGCCTCGACGAGGTCCGCAGGATCGCCCGCAGGCTCCGGCCCGGTGTCCTGGAGGACCTTGGGCTGCTCAGTGCGCTGGCCGCCCTGGCCGCCGACTACGGTACGCACACCGGGCTCACGGTCGGGCGCCGGTTCGATGCCGAGCTGCCGCGGCTCGGCCAGGACGCCGAACTGGTGCTCTACCGGGTCGCGCAGGAGGGTCTGACCAATACGGCCCGGCACTCCGACGCCACCCGGGTCGACATCTCGCTGCGAGCCGCCCCGGGCTCCGTCGTGCTGACCGTGCAGGACGACGGCAGCGGCCTCGGCCGCTCCCGGGAAGGCGCCGGCATCCGCGGGATGCGGGAGCGCGCCCTGCTGGTGGGCGCGGATCTGGAGATCGGAACGGCGCCGGAGGGCGGCACCCGGGTGCGGCTGTCCGTGCCCGTGGCGGAGGGAGAGCGATGACGGCGGAGACCGGAACGGCCGGGACGGCACGGGCGAAGACCAGGATCCTGCTCGCCGACGACCACGCCCTGGTGCGCCGCGGCGTCCGGCTGATTCTCGACGCGGAGCCGGACCTCGAGGTGGTGGCGGAGGCCGGGGACGGCGCCGAGGCGATCGAGCAGGCCCGCCTCCACCCCGCCGACCTGGCCGTGCTCGACGTCGCCATGCCCCGGCTGACCGGGCTCCAGGCGGCGCGGGAGATCTCCCGGCTCCATCCGGAGATGCGGATCATCATGCTCACGATGTACGACAGCGAGCAGTACCTCTTCGAGGCGCTCAAGGTCGGGGCCTCCGGCTATGTGCTCAAGTCGGTGGCCGACCGCGATCTCCTGGAGGCCTGCCGGGCCGCGATGCGCGGCGAACCCTTCCTGTACCCGGGGGCGGTGACCGCGCTCATCCGCAGCTATCTCGACCGGGTACGGGAAGGCGGCGCCGTCCCGGACCGGGTGCTCACCGACCGCGAGGAGGAGGTCCTCAAGCTCGTGGCGGAGGGAAATTCGACCAAGGAGATCGCTGCGACACTCTTCATCAGCGCCAAGACAGTGGAGCGGCACCGGGCCAACATGCTGCAGAAGCTGGGCCTGCGGGACCGGCTGGAACTCACGCGCTACGCCATCCGGGCCGGACTGATCGAACCGTAAGGGCCACCCGCGGCGGTATCGTCATCCGTCATCACCGAGCAGGGGGAGGAGAAGCATGACCGGGCAGACCGACATGTCCTCCACCGGGTGCGCCCGGAGCCGCCCCGCGCGGGCGCTCTCCGCGCTGCTCACGGTGCTCGCCGTGCTGCTGGGCGCACCGCTGCTGTCGCCCGTCGGCAGCGGCGCGGGCGGGCCGGGCCGGTCGGGGGC
>DOWQ01000635.1 GCA_003519485.1 Streptomyces sp.
CCGCTGTGGCCGGCGCCGCCGCGATCGGCGTCGCCGCGATCCGTATCGCCGTGGCCCGTGTCGCCGTGGTCTGCGCCGCCGTGGTCCGAGCTTCCGTGGTCCGCGCCGCCGCCGGGGCGGGGCATGCCGGACACCGGCGTCGGCGGTTCGCGCAGCTCGTCGCGGAGCTTCACGTAGTTCTGGTACTCCGCGGCGGCGGCGGCGGAGATGGCCGCGGCGGCCGCCAGGGCCATGGTGCGCAGTTGTTCGGCGTTGAGCCGCTGTCCGATGGCGCCGAGCTCCGGACGCCGGTTCGCGGAACGCAGCGCTTCATCGAGGACCCGCGCGAATTCCTGGCGGTCCTCGGGAAGCAGATGCGGTGCGCTGTTCATGTGCATCCCCCGATGCTCCGTAGGCCTGCGTGCCGGCTCTCACCGGCAGTCGGGCGGAAACGGAGGAGAGCCTGCTACGGATGAAGCCGATGGTAGAGCGCCAACGGCACGGGGTGACAGTGGGTTGCCGGAAAAAGGGACCCTTACCGTGGACATGGCTACTTGCCCCGTCCGGGCTTCCGTAATCCTCAGTGAGGCGGGGAAAGTTGTACGACCAGCAGCTTTCCGGCCATGGTGATGCCGCCGTCCATGGCGATGGCGAGCCCGTCCGCATAGATGTGCGGGCCGTCGACCATCGGCGCGCCGCCGCCTTCGCCGTCCTCGGAGCCCACCTCGCCGGTCAGATACGGAATCGGGCTGTGGCCGTGGACGATGCGCCGGCCGCCGTAGACCCTGAGCAACTCGCGGACGGCATCGGATCCGCCGTCGTCGCGGAAGGCGAAGCGCTTGGTGAACTTGCGGAAGAGATCCCAGCACTCGTCGGCGTTGCCGCGCTGGAGGGTCTCGGTCACCGTGTCGTTGACCGCCTCGATGGAGTCGCCGTAGTCGAGGTAGGCCGTGGTGTCGGAGTGCACGAGGAGGTGGGCGTCCTCCGCGGCCATCGCGTCGAGCCGGGCCATCCACTGCAGGTGGTGGTCCTCCAGGCGCTCCATGTCGGTGCGCTGGCCGCCGTTGAGCAGCCAGGCGGCCTGGAAGGAGGCGGTGCCCGCGCCGGAGTTGACGGGGGTGTCGCCGAACCGCTTGGCACCGAGCAGCAGCAGCTCGTGATTTCCCATCAGGGCCTTGCAGTAGCCGCCCGCCGCCGCGGCCTCGGCCGACAGCCGCATGACGAGGTCGATGACGCCGATGCCGTCCGGGCCGCGGTCGGTGAAGTCGCCGAGGAACCAGAGGCGGGTGGTGCCCGCCGCCCAGCGGTCCTCGGAGTCGATCAGCCCCTGGGCGGCGAGGGCCGCGCGCAGCTCGTCGAGATAGCCGTGCACATCGCCGACGACGTACAGCGGCCCGGGAACGGCCGGAACGCCCGGCTCCGGCACCGTGGCCAGGGTGACGGTCGGCGCCTCCGGGGTGGCGGCGCGGCGGATGACCGGCAGGTCCCGTTCGGTGGGCGTGTAGCCGTCCTCGGGCATATCGGGCGGTGCCGCTGCGTTCATGGGCACGAGCGGCATGACCATCATGCCTCGCACCGCGGGTCCCTGACCGGCCCCCTGAGTCATCGACCCCTCCACCATCGCGCCGCCGTGCACCGGTCGGACCTGTTCCCGCCTGCGGTCGGGAGGCTCTTCCCGTCCCGTGGCGGGAGAGCCCCTCAAGGTCAGGGAGGTCCGCGGTGCCGTGCGCCCATCATAGGAATGCTGCTCGCCAGTTGTGACGCACCAGGGGGCAGCGAATCGTGGCGGTGGTGGTGACCGCTGCGATTTCCTCCCCATATCTCCCGGTAGCGACCCACGGCCGGGGCCGGCGAGGGCCCCGGCGGGCCGCCGCGTTCCATCTCAGCCGGACTCGGCGGGTGATCGGGGCGGCATCACGGTCCTTCGCGGCGGCCGGCGCTGCGAGGAGGTCCGCACGATGAGCTCCGTCGGTATCACCTGCTCGACCGGGCGGCCCTCGTCGAGGCCCTCGATGGCGTCGATCAGCAGTTGTACGACGGCGGTGCCGATGCGGCGCGGCTTGAGGGAGAGGGTGGTGACCGGCGGTTCGGTGTTCGCGTAGACGGTGGACTCGCTGCAGCACACCAGCAGCAGGTCCTCCGGGATGCGCAGGCCGTAGCGGCGGGCGGCGGCGAGCAGGTCGGTGCCGTTGGGGTCGAAGAGTCCGTAGACGGCGTCGGGGCGGTCGGGACGGGCGAGCAACCGGTCCGCGGCCACCGCTCCCGCACACGGGTCGTGGGCCGGGTACTCCTCGTAGACCGGGTCCTGGCCGGTCCGCTCGCACCAGGAGAGGTAGGCGGTGGTGGACAGCCGGGTGTAGGTGTCCGTCGTGGTGCCGGTGAGCAGGCCGATGCGGCGGGCGCCGGCCTCGGAGAGATGGTCGAGCAGACCGAGGACCGCGGCCTCGTGGTCGTTGTCGACCCAGGCGGTGACCGGCAGCGATCTGGCGGGGCGGCCGTCGGAGACGACGGGGATGCCCTGCCGGGCGAGCTCGGAGACGACGGGGTCGTGGTCGGAGGGGTCGATGACGACGGTGCCGTCGAGCGCGACGTTGGACCAGACGTCGTGCCGTGAGGTGGCGGGCAGGATGACGAGTGCGTACCCGCGGGCGAGCGCGGCGGAGGTGGCGGCCCGGGCCATCTCGGCGAAGTACGCGAACTCGGTGAAGGTGAAGGGTTCGTCCCCGTACGTGGTCACGGTCAGGCCGATCAGACCGGATCTGCCGGTACGGAGCGTGCGCGCGGCGGCGGACGGCCGGTATCCCAGCCGCTCGGCCACCTCTCGGACATGGCGCCGGGTGGCGTCCGGGAGCCTGCCCTTTCCGTTGAGTGCGTCGGAGACTGTCGTGATCGACACGCCTGCGGCGGCGGCCACGTCCCGGATTCCCGCTCGGCCCAGCCGACGACCGGTCGACCGGCTCACCTGGTGCTTCCCTGCTGCTGTCATGGCGAGCCGATAGTAGGGCTCAGGTGGTCCGGTCGCGGGGGTCGGCGAGGAGCTACCCAAAGGCACGTTTTTGCAAGATCATATACGGTCAACTGCCTTGTAAATAAAGGTTGTTGATGGATCACTGCATGCTCTGCATCGCTCATGAGGACTGTTGCCTGGTGAATGGTGTTTGTTTCGAAGAGGTCTCAAGTCACCTGTACGGGTGACGCGCGCCACGGCGCAAGCCACCGGCGTGCGCTGGATGACGGGAGCGCCCCCCGGATCGGCTCCGCCATTCGCCCCGGGCCGCAATCCTCATAAGGTATGCAGCATTGATGACGACGGGACGGTCGAGGAGGACTGTGGTGAGCAGTGACAACCGGGGGAACGACCCCGATGCCCCGGTGACCCCGAGGCTGCGCGAGGTGCTGGAGAGCATCCCGACCTACAAGCCGGGCAAGCCGGCCGCGGCCGGGGACGGCCCGGTGGCGTACAAGCTGTCCTCCAACGAGAACCCCTACCCGCCGCTGCCGGGCGTGCTGGAGAGCACGGTCGCCGCGGCCGGGTCCTTCAACCGCTACCCGGACATGGCGTGCAGCGGGCTGATGGCCGAGCTGTCCGAGCGGTTCGACGTGCCGGCCACGCACCTGGCGACCGGCACCGGCTCGGTGGGTGTCTCCCAGCAGTTGATCCAGGCGACGGCGGGCCCCGGCGACGAGGTTATGTACGCCTGGCGGTCCTTCGAGGCCTATCCGATCGTCACCCAGGTGTCGGGGGCGTCGTCCGTGCAGGTGCCGCTGGACGCCGGCGAGGTGCACGACCTGGACGCCATGGCAGGCGCGGTGACCGACCGGACCCGGCTGATCTTCGTCTGCACCCCCAACAACCCCNNAATCCGAACAACCCGACCGGCACAGTCGTCCGGCGGGCGGAGCTGGAGCGCTTCCTGGACCGGGTGCCGACGGATGTGCTGGTGGTCCTCGACGAGGCGTACCGCGAGTTCATCCGCGACCCGGAGGTGCCGGACGGCATCGAGCTCTACCGGGACCGGCCGAACGTCTGTGTGCTGCGCACCTTCTCCAAGGCGTACGGACTCGCGGGCCTGCGGGTCGGCTTCGCGGTGGCGCACGAGCCGGTCGCGGCGGCGCTCCGCAAGACGGCGGTTCCCTTCGGGGTGAGCCAGCTGGCCCAGGACGCGGCGGTGGCCTCGCTGCGCAGTGAGGCCGCGCTCCTGGAGCGGGTGGACGCGCTGGTCGCGGAGCGGGCGCGGGTCTCGGCGGCGCTGGCGGCACAGGGCTGGACGCTGCCGGAGTCGCAGGCGAACTTCGTCTGGCTGCGGCTGGGNNGAGCGCACGGCGGAGTTCGCGGCGGTGTGCGACCGGGCGGGTGTGGTCGTCCGGCCGTTCCCCGGCGAGGGCGTGCGGATCACGATCGGCGAGACCGAGGCGAACGATCTGATGCTGGGCGCGGCGGAGGCCTTCCGCAAGGAGCTGTAGGAGC
>DOWQ01000455.1 GCA_003519485.1 Streptomyces sp.
CGAGGGGCGGCGAGGGCCGGACGCAGCGCCGCGGCGGGCCGGCGGACCGGCCCGCCGCGGTGTGCCGGGCAGCGAGAGCGAACGGTTGAACTGTTCGAACGGTTGGACTGTTCGACGGGTGAGCAGTCGAACCGGCCGAGCCGCGCTACTTCACGGCGCCCGCCATCACGCCGGAGACGAACTGGCGCTGGAAGGCGAAGAACACGGCCAGCGGAATGACCATCGACAGGAAGGCGCCGGGCGCCAGCACATCGATGTTGTTGCCGAACTGCCGCACCTGCTGCTGGAGCGCCACGGTGATCGGAGGCGAGCCGCCGTCCGCGAAGATCAACGCCACCAGCATGTCGTTCCAGACCCACAGGAACTGGAAGATGCCCAGCGAGGCGATCGCCGGCCCGCCCAGCGGCAGCACGACCCGGGTGAACAGCCGGATCTCGCCCGCTCCGTCCAGCCGGGCGGCCTCCAGCAGTTCGCGCGGGATCTCGGCGAAGAAGTTCCGCAGCAGGAAGACGGCGAACGGCAGGCCGAAGGCGGTGTGGAAGACCACCACACCCACGGTCGTCTCGAAGATCCCCACGGCGTTGAACAGCTTGGACACCGGGATCAGCGCCACCTGGACGGGCACCACCAGCAGCCCCACGACCAGCATGAACCACCAGTCCCGGCCCGGGAACTCCAGCCAGGCGAAGGCATAGCCGGCCAGCGAGCCGATGACCACGACCAGCAGCGTGGACGGCACCGTGATCACGATGGTGGTCCACAGCGAGCCGGTGATCGCGTCATTTCCCAGCAGGTCCGCGTAGTTGCTCAGGGTCAGCTGCGCCGGCTCGGTGAAGACCTCCCACCAGCCGCTGCTGCCGATGTCGGCCGAGTCGCGCAGCGAGGAGATCAGCAGCCCGATGGTCGGCATCAGCCAGAAGAGGGCGATCGCCAGCAGCACGACCTGGGTCAGGCCGCCGCTCGCCCGGGCCGCCAGCCGGGAGCCGATCGACGGCTTCGGCTCCGTCCGCGGCGACTTGCCCGGATTCCCCGGTTTCCCCGCAGGCTCGGGGGGATCCGACACCGCTGTGTCCGTCGAGGTGCTCATCGGCGTCGCTCCCTTCGCATACGGCGGACGTTGAAGGCCACCACCGGCACCACGAGCAGCAGCAGGAGCACGGCGATCGCGCTGCCGAGGCCCTGCTCGGCGTCGGTGCCGAAGGACTGCAGGTACAGCTCGAGGGCGAGGACGTTGGCATCGCCCTGCGTCGCGCCCGGCGCGATGATGTAGACGAGGTCGAAGATCTTCAGAACGTTGATCATCAACGTGACGAGTACGACCGCCAGCACCGGCGCCAGCAGCGGCACCGTCACCTTGCGGAAGACCTGCCACTCGCTCGCGCCGTCCACCCGCGCCGCTTCCAGCAGTTCCCGCGGCACGCCGGCCAGGCCCGCCGCGATCAGCACCATCGCGAAGCCCGCCCACATCCAGATGTAACTGCCGATGATGGCGGGGGTGACCAGGGACGCGCCCAGCCAGTTCACGCCGTTGTACGGCTCCGCGAAGTTCGAGCCGGGCAGTCTCAGCTCGGCGCCGGCCGCGGCGGCCGGGAGGCTGTACGTCCCGTCCGCACCGGCCTCGGCTGTCGCGACGACCTTGCCGTCCCGTACCGCCTCGACCGTGACTCCGGCGAGGGCCTTCTCCCCCTTGTCGATCACATTCGGCTCGCCGCGTCCGCCCGGCACGAAGTCCAGCCAGACCGTGCCGGTGATCCGGTCCCCGTCCGGCCGCGCCGGTTCGGCGTCCGCCGCCTTCTCCGGCATCCCGGCGGGCGGTATGCCGACCAGCGGGATGTCGGCCGGGTCGCCGGCCCGCAGGGAGGACTCGGCGGTGAAGGAGCCGCCCGCGGTGTTCGCCATCCCGGCGTCCGGGCGCGGGCGGGCGCCGGGATAGGCGGACGCCTCGGCGAAGGTGTCGTGGACGCCCACCCATACGGCGTTCGCGACGCCCCGGCTCGGGTCCTGCTCGTACACCAGCTTGAAGATGATGCCGGCCGCGAGCATCGAGATCGCCATCGGCATGAAGACGATCAGCTTGAAGGCGGTGCCCCAGCGGACCCGCTCCGTCAGCACGGCGTAGATCAGGCCGAGCGCCGTGGAGACGACCGGGGCGACGATCACCCAGATCAGGTTGTTCTTGATGGCGGTACGGGTGCCGTCGTCGGAGAACAGCTCGGTGTAGTTGTCCAGGCCGACGAAGCCGGAGCCGTCCGTGTCGAAGAAGCCGCGGAATACGGAGTACCCGATCGGGTACACGACGAGCGCGCCGAGCAGCACCAGCGCGGGCAGCAGGAAGCACGCCGCCACCCACGGCCGGGCGCCCTGCACGCCCTTCCTCTTGGCGGGGGGCGGTGAGCCGGGCGTGGCGGCGCCCCCCGCGGTCATGGTCTTCATCGGGTCGCCTTGCCCGTCAGCTCTTGTACGCCTTGGCGGCTTCCGCCTCCAGCTGCTTCTGGGCGCCGGACACGTCGGCCGGCTTCTTCAGAAAGTCCTGGAGGGCCTTCCACTCGCCCGCGCCCTTCGTGCCGCCGAAGGACGCCGGCGCCTGGTCGGACATGTCGAACCGGAAGTCGTCGCCCGCGTCGATCAGGGCCTTCGCGATGCCGCGCTGGACGTCGTCCGGGTACGCCTTCAGGTCCAGTTCCTTGTTCGGCGAGATGAAGCCGCCGGCGCCCGCCCAGATCTTGGCGGCGTCCGTCGAGGCGAGGAAGGTCAGCAGCGCCTGCGGGCCCTTGCCGTCCTTGAGGGCGACGGCCACGTCCCCGCCGCTGACGACCGGCGACTCGTCGCCGACGGCCGGGAACGGGAAGACCTTCGCGTCGGTGCCGATCTTCGCGTCGGTGTCACTGGTGATGTTGCCGGCCACGAAGTCACCCTCGAAGACCATGGCGGCCTCCGGCTGGTCGCCACCGGCGAAGGCCTGGGTGACGGACTTGGGGAACTCGGTCTGCAGCGCGCCCGACTGGCCGCCCGCGATCAGCGTCTTGTCACCGAACAGGTCGCCGAGGGTCTTCAGCGCCTGCTCGACCGAGGGGTCGGTCCACTTGATCTCGTGCGCGGCCAGCTGGTCGTACTTCTCGGGACCCGCCTGGGAGAGATAGATGTTCTCGAACCAGTCGGTGAGGGTCCAGCCGTCCGCTCCGCCGACGGAGACCGGCGCGACGCCGGAGTCGGAGAGCGTCCGGGCCGCCGTCATGAAGTCGTCCCAGGTCTTGGGCTCCTGGACGCCCGCGTTGGTGAACGCCGCGGTGTTGTACCAGACGAGGGACTTGTTGGCCGCCTTGAAGTAGACGCCGTACTGCTTGCCCTCGTGCGCGCCGAGATCCTGCCAGCCCTGCGAGAAGTTGTTGCCGAGCTGGGCCTTCACCGCACTGTCGGCCGGCTTGAGCCAGCCCTTGGCGGCGAACTGCTTGAGTGCGCCGACCTGCGGCAGCATGGCCACGTCCGGCGGCTCGCCGCCCTCGATCTTCGTACCGAGGAAGGTGGAGATGCTGTCGCCGGTGGGCACGAAGGACACCTCGGCGCCCGTCCGCTTCTCGAACTCGTCCAGGACCTTGCCGAAGTTCTTCTGCTCGGTTCCCGTCCACACGGCGGCGACCTGGAGCTTCTGGCCGTCGAGCTTGGGAAGCTGGACGGTGGCGGCGCTGTCCGTGCCGCCGTCGCTCCCGCTCTCCTTGTCCCCGCCGCCGTCGCCCCCGCCGCAGGCGGCGGTGAGCACCAGCGCGCCCGCGGCGGCCACGGCCAGCGCGGCCCTGGCCGTTCGTGTCCTGTGTGCTCTGCGCCCTGTGCGCGCGGTCCGAAGAGTTGTGCGCATACCTGCCCGACCTCTCCTGGGCCCCGACCTGGGAACCCCACCCGTGAACCCCCGCTGAGGGGCCCCTGCCCGAGCGTGGATGCCCCCGGAATTGACGGCATGCCGCGCAGGGGCACGTCCCGACGTACGTACCGTGCGGTCAGTCCTACGCCCCGAGGTGACCGGCCGCAATACCCTCACCAGCGCCGGGTCGCGGATCGTGACCGGGCTGTGATGCCGGGTCAACCCGACCACGGTCAGGGGGAGTCGAGCGCCCGTACGTACGAGCGCCGGTGGCCGGTCAGGGGACGAGCGGGGGCGCCGGGACCGCCGGCGCGGACTGGGCCGCCCGCTGGAGGGCGCTGGCCAGCAGGGCGAGGTCGGTCGGTCCGTTGCCCAGCTCGCGCAGCGGGCGGCGGGTCGGCGGATCGCCCATCCGCTCCCAGTCCAGCGGCACCACCGTGGGCCGTTGCGTCGCCGTACGGGGAATGCGCCCGGTGACCCGGCCGGCCTGGAACGGGGTGACCGTGCCGTCCGGCTCGGAGAGCCGGCCGCGGCCGGCCGTTGCCTCGGCCCGCTCGGGTCCGTCGGTGATGGCGGGCAGCACCTCCAGGGTGACCCGAAGCCCGGCCACTTCGGCCGCCGCCGTGCCGGCCGTACGGTCCGGGTGGCCGGTCGCCGCGATCAGGTGCACGCCGAGGCGGGC
>DOWQ01000386.1 GCA_003519485.1 Streptomyces sp.
GGGTCCGCGGGGGCGGGCGGCCGGCGCGGGCCGGGCAACCGGAGCCGGTCGCCGGGGTCCGGGACGCCGGGCCCGGTGACGCCGGTTCCGTACGGCGTCCGGGGGTCGGACGCCACGGGCGGCATGATCCGCTCCAGGCAGGTGTGCGCGTGCCCGAGCAGATCGCCGAGGTGCCGGGACTCGGCCGGGGTGAGCTGGGTCCCGTAGCGGTGCCGGCCCTCGATCCAGGGGTGCAGGGCGTAGCAGCCGCCGTCGAGGACCGCGACGGTACGGCCCGCGGTGTCGCCGAGCGGCGGGGCGACGGGCAGGCCGAGCTCCCGCAGCCGGGTCGTGGCCCGGTGCTGGCGGGCGATGGCGGGGCTGTCGCCGTCGAGGTGGTGCTTGAGGAAGTAGCGGCCGCGGGTGGTGACGAGGGCGTAGCCGCGGTTCAGCAGGCCCTGGGCGACGCGCTCGCAGGAGAGCGGCTCGCCGAGGCCGTAGCGGCGCAGCAGGGCGACCAGGGTGTCCGCGCCGGGTCCGGTCGTGGCAGGGCCCGTACGGGCCGCCGGGACGGGGGTCGGCAGGCGTGGGGCAGCAACGGATGAGCGCGGCACCCGCCAGATGTTAGATCACCATGACTGGCCGGATCCGGGCACGGGAACACCGTGGAGGGAGTGCACGGTGGTGAGCCGGGGGTGCATGCGCAAGTAAGCGGGGGTGAACGGCGCGCCGTCCGCGCTGCGGGGCAGCGGGCCGAGCCGCTCCCGCTCCCGTTCGCCGGGGTCGACGCAGCGGGCGGTGCCGACGAGCTGGACCGACCAGACGTCCTCCGTGCCGGAGCCGATGTTGTCCGCCCCGTACGCGACGACGCTGCCGTCGCAGGCCCGGTGGTAGCCGTGGCCGCCGTGCAGCAGCATCAGCACCGAGTCACCGGCCACGATGTGCCGGACGAGGGTCACGAAGGGCAGGGCGCGCACGGTGGCCGACAGCCGGCCGTATCCGGTGCCGCCGAGCAGGCGGATCGCGCGGGACAGCTCGCGGGGTTCCGATGACATGGCTTCCACCTTGGCCGGGCGGGGGAGCGGGCCGTAAGGGACGCCCGGCCCGGCCTGCCGGGGTCCAAGGTCCCGCGCGACCCGCTCCCGGCACGGACCTCGCGGGCCCGGCCCAGTCCCGCCCCCGCCGGTCACCTGCCCGGCCCCGTCGCTGCCGCCGCGCTCGTATCAGCCCTGGTCGCGCGACGCCCCGCCGCGCTCGGCCTGGTGCCGGGCCACATAGGCGGCGGCCTGCGAGCGGCGCTCCATGCCGAGCTTGGCCAGCACGCTGGAGACATAGTTCTTGATCGTCTTCTCGGCGAGGTGGAGCCGGTCCCCGATGGCGCGGTTGGTCAGCCCCTCACCGATCAGGTCGAGGATCCGCCGCTCCTGCTCGGTGAGCCGGTCGAGCAGGGCGTCGCCCCGGCCGTCCTGAGCGCCGTCCCGCAGCCGCTCCAGGACGCGGGTGGTGGCGACCGGGTCGAGGAGGGAGTTGCCGGCCGCCACGTCGCGTACGGCCGCGAGCAGGTCATGGCTGCGGATGGCCTTGAGTACGTAGCCGGAGGCGCCGGCCATGATGGCGTCGAAGAGCGCCTCGTCGTCCGCGAACGAGGTCAGCATCAGGCACCTGACGTGCTCGTCCAGGGAGCGGATCTCCCGGCACACCTCGACGCCGCTGCCGTCCGGCAGCCGTACGTCCAGCACCGCCACATCGGGGCGGACGGCGGAAATGCGGGCGACGGCCTCCGCGGCGGTGCCGGCCTCGCCGGTCACTTCGATGTCCGGCTCGACGGAGAGCAGCTCGCGCACGCCCCGGCGGACGACTTCATGGTCGTCCACCAGAAATACGCTGATTTTTCCCTCTTCGGGCACGGAATCAGTTTCCCACACGAAGTCTTCCCGTGCTCTTGCCTCACGGGATAACGTGCCGTTGTCCCGGCGGGCTGCAAGGCTGTGACCAGTGGTTGTTCCCGACTTTCGCGATTTACTTGGATATCCAAGCAAAATCGCAGGTCAAAGGGGGTTTCGCAGGAATGCGAGCCGCTGGGTAACGTGCGTCTTGCAGACCTCGACCGGGCGCCTGTCACGCTCGGTTCGGCAGCCGCACACACCCCGTGCGCCGTTACGAATCGGGTGGGCCTCCCCCTGCCGTCGGCATGGGGACCACTGGGCCACCCGGCGACCCCGGGGGCCGGACAGACGGAGGAGCACAGTGAGCGTGGAGAGCACCGCGGCGAGCAAGCCGCGCCGCACCACCAAGCGGGCCGGCGCCAAGAAACCACCGCCGGCAGCCAAACCCGAGTTCGTGCAGCTGCTGACCCCCGAGGGCAAGCGGGTCGAACACCCGGACTACTCCATCGACCTCAGCGCCGATGAGCTGCGTGGCCTGTACCGCGACATGGTGCTGACCCGCCGCTTCGACGCGGAGGCCACCGCCCTGCAGCGGCAGGGCGAGCTGGGTCTGTGGGCGTCGCTGCTGGGCCAGGAGGCCGCGCAGATCGGCTCCGGCCGGGCGCTGCGCGACGACGACTACGTCTTCCCCACCTACCGCGAGCACGGCGTCGCCTGGTGCCGCGGGGTCGACCCGACCAATCTGCTCGGCATGTTCCGCGGCGTGAACAACGGCGGCTGGGACCCGAACAGCAACAACTTCCACCTCTACACGATCGTCATCGGCTCGCAGGCGCTGCACGCGACCGGCTACGCCATGGGCGCGGCCAAGGACGGCACCGACTCCGCCGTCATCGCGTACTTCGGCGACGGCGCGTCCAGCCAGGGCGACGTGGCGGAGGCGTTCACCTTCTCCGCCGTCTACAACGCTCCGGTCGTCTTCTTCTGCCAGAACAACCAGTGGGCCATCTCGGAGCCCACCGAGCGGCAGACCCGGGTCCCGCTCTACCAGCGGGCCGCGGGCTACGGCTTCCCCGGCGTCCGGGTCGACGGCAATGACGTGCTGGCGTGCCTGGCGGTCACCCGGTCGGCCCTGGAGCGCGCGCGCCGCGGCGAGGGCCCGACCCTGGTCGAGGCGTTCACGTACCGGATGGGCGCCCACACGACCTCGGACGACCCCAGCAAGTACCGCCGCGACGAGGAGCGGGAGGCCTGGGAGGCCAAGGACCCGATCCTGCGGGTGAAGGCGTACATGGTGGCCGAGGGCGTCGCCGACGAGGCGTACTTCGCGGAGCTGGAGCAGGAGAGCGAGACGCTCGGCCTGCGGGTGCGCGAGGCGATCCGGCTGATGCCCGACCCCGACACCATGGCGATCTTCGAGAACGTCTACGCGGACGGCCATGCGCTGGTCGACGAGGAGCGCGCGCAGTTCGCGGCGTACCAGGCGTCCTTCGCCGAGGAGGGTAACTGACATGGCTGCCGAGAAGCTTCCCAAGCTGCCGCTCGCCAAGGCGATCAACGAATCGCTCCGCACCGCCATGGAGAACGACTCCAAGGTCCTGATCATGGGTGAGGACGTCGGCAAGCTCGGCGGCGTCTTCCGGGTCACCGACGGACTCCAGAAGGACTTCGGCGAGGACCGCGTCATCGACACCCCGCTCGCGGAGTCCGGCATCGTCGGCACCGC
>DOWQ01000483.1 GCA_003519485.1 Streptomyces sp.
GAACCGGCCGAGTCCGCCGAACCGGCCGAGTCCGCCGAACCCGCCGAACCGGACGGGCGTACGACCGAAACCGGTCGGGCCGAGCCCGGCCGGCGGCTGTTCATCGCGCGGACGGTGGCCGTCGCCGCCTCCGCCGTCGGCCTCGGAACCGTCGGCCACGGCGCGTACGACGTGCTGAACGGGCCCGCGGTCAAGCGCGTCACCGTGCCGCTCGCCAAGCTGCCACGGTCCGCGCACGGCTACCGGATCGCCGTCGTCAGCGACATCCACCTCGGCCCGGTCCTCGGCCGTTCGCACACCCGGCGGATCGTGGACACCATCAACCGTGTCCAGCCCGACCTGGTGGCGATCGTCGGCGACCTCGTCGACGGCAGCGTGGCCGATCTCGGCCCGGCCGCCGAGCCGCTGGCCGACCTCCGCTCGCGGCACGGCACGTACTTCGTCACCGGCAACCACGAGTACTTCTCCGGGGCGGCCGAGTGGGTCGACTTCGTGCGTGAGCTGGGCGTTCACCCGCTGGAGAACGCCCGGGTCGAGCTGCCCGGATTCGACCTCGCCGGCGTCAACGACATCTCCGCAGAGGGCGCGGGCACGGTCGGCCAGGGCCCGGACTTCCGGCGGGCGCTGGGCGGCCGGGACCGGTCGCGCGCCTCGGTGCTGCTCGCCCACCAGCCCGTGGTCGTCCACGATGCCGTGGACCACGGCGTGGACCTCCAGCTGTCCGGCCACACCCACGGCGGCCAGCTGTGGCCCGGCAACCACCTCGCCGCGCTCGCCAACCCCACCGTCGCCGGGCTGGAGCGCTACGGCGACACCCAGCTGTACGTCACGCGCGGCGCGGGAACGTGGGGGCCGCCGGTCCGGGTGGGAGCCGAGTCCGACATCACCGTCGTGACCCTCGCCTCGAAGCAGACCTGAGGCCCGCGCGGCCTCGGCCGGGTGCCCCGCGCCGCGCGGGCTCCGTCCGCTGCCCACGCGCGGCCTCCGCCCGACCCGGGCTACGCGAGCGGCGACTACGACGCGTACTGCGTCGGCTGGGTCGCCGACTTCCCCGACCCGGAGACCTTCACGGCCCGGTCGTCGGCGCGGACTCCGCGTACCACAACGCCTATCACGAGCCGCGGATCGAGGAACTGATCCGCACCACCCAGCGCAACCCGCACCGGCAGCGCGTCGCCGAGGACTTCCAGGACATCCAGCGGATCGTCGCCGAGGACGTGCCGCTGCTGCCGCTGTGGCAGCGGAAGGATTTCGTGCTCAGCGCCGGGAACATCACGGGACGCAGTACCTGCCGGACGGCAACGGCATCTGGCGGCTGTGGGAACTGGACCGCATCTGACGCCCGAGGCCCCCACTGGCCCGCCACCACCGGGCCGGCAACGCCGAAGGGCCCGCGTTTCGTACGCGAGTACGAACACGGGCCCCGCGGCGTTGCTACGGCCGACCGGTGCGAAGGCGTCAGAAGCGGCGCGTGATCAGCGCTCGCTTCACCTCGGCGATGGCCTGCGTGACCTGGATGCCGCGCGGGCACGCGTCGGTGCAGTTGAAGGTCGTGCGGCAGCGCCACACGCCGTCCTTGTCGTTCAGGATCTCCAGCCGCTGCTCGGCGCCCTCGTCGCGGGAGTCGAAGATGAAGCGGTGCGCGTTGACGATCGCCGCCGGGCCGAAGTACTGGCCGTCGTTCCAGAACACCGGGCACGAGGAGGTGCACGCGGCGCACAGGATGCACTTGGTGGTGTCGTCGAAGCGCTCGCGGTCCTCGGCGCTCTGCAGCCGCTCGCGGGTCGGCTCGTGGCCGCTGGTGACCAGGAACGGCATGACGTCGCGGTACGCCTGGAAGAACGGGTCCATGTCGACCACGAGGTCCTTCAGGACCGTCAGGCCCTTGATGGCCTCGACCGTGATCGGCTTCTCCGGGTTTATGTCCTTGATCAGGGTCTTGCACGCCAGCCGGTTGCGGCCGTTGATGCGCATCGCGTCGGAGCCGCAGATGCCGTGGGCGCAGGAACGCCGGAAGGTCAGCGTCCCGTCGAGGTCCCACTTGATCTTGTGGAGCGCGTCCAGGACCCGTTCCTTGGGGTCGATCTCGAGCTGGAAGTCCTCCCAGGACGGCTCGGCCGAGATCTCCGGGTTGAACCGGCGGATCCGGAAGGTCGCCGTGATCAGCTCCGCGGCGGTGGAGCTCTTGGCTGCGTCCTGGGGGCCCTGCTTCTCGAGCGTGGGGGTGCTGCTCATCAGTACTTACGCTCCATCGGCTGGTAGCGGGTCGTGACGACCGGCTTGTAGTCGAGCCTGATCGACTCGGTGCCGTCCTCGCCCACCTCGCGGTACGCCATGGTGTGCCGCATGAAGTTGACGTCGTCGCGGGTCGGGAAGTCCTCGCGGTAGTGACCGCCGCGGGACTCCTTGCGGGCGAGCGCGGACACCGCCGTGACCTCGGCCAGGTCGAGCAGGTTGCCCAGCTCGATGGCCTCCAGCAGGTCGGTGTTGAACCGCTTGCCCTTGTCCTGAACGGACACGTTCTTGTAGCGGGCGCGCAGGGCCGCGATGTCCTCCACCGCGGTCTTGAGCGTCTGCTCGGTGCGGAACACCATGACGTGGGCGTCCATGGTCTCCTGCAGCGCCTTGCGGATCTCGGTGACCCGCTCGGTGCCGGTGGCGTCCCGCATCTGCTCGACCTGGGCCACGACCAGCGAGGTCGGGTCCTCGGGCAGCTCGACGAGCTCGTGCTTCACCGAGAACTCCGCGGCGGCGATGCCCGCCCGGCGGCCGAAGACGTTGATGTCGAGCAGCGAGTTGGTGCCCAGCCGGTTGGCGCCGTGCACGGACACGCAGGCGACCTCGCCGGCCGCGTACAGGCCGGGGACGACCGTGTTGTTGTCGGACAGCACCTCGCCCTGGACGTTGGTCGGGATGCCGCCCATCGCGTAGTGCGCGGTGGGCTGGATCGGGATCGGGTCCGTGTACGGCTCGATGCCGAGGTACGTCCGCGCGAACTCGGTGATGTCCGGCAGCTTGGCGTCCAGCTGCTCCGGCGGCAGGTGGGTGAGGTCGAGGAAGACGTGGTCGCCCTCCGGACCGCAGCCGCGTCCTTCCCGGATCTCGGTGTAGATCGAGCGGGAGACGACGTCACGCGAGGCGAGGTCCTTCATGACGGGCGCGTACTTCTCCATGAAGCGCTCACCGTCCTTGTTGCGGAGGATGCCGCCCTCGCCGCGCGCGCCCTCGGTGAGGAGGATGCCCATCCGCCAGATGCCGGTCGGGTGGAACTGGAAGAACTCCATGTCCTCCAGCGGCAGCCCGCGCCGGTACGCGACGGCCTGGCCGTCACCGGTGAGCGTGTGCGCGTTGGAGGTCACCTTGAAGAACTTGCCGGTGCCGCCGGAGGCGAAGATCACGGACTTCGCGCGGAAGACGTGGATCTCGCCGGTCGCCAGCTCGTACGCGACGACGCCCGCGGTCCGCCGGGCCCCGTCCACCTCGCTCATCAGCAGGTCGAGGACGTAGAACTCGTTGTAGAACTCCACGCCCTCCTTGACGCAGTTCTGGTACAGCGTCTGGAGGATCATGTGGCCGGTGCGGTCCGAGGCGTAGCAGGACCGGCGGACCGGGGCCTCGCCGTGGTTACGGCTGTGGCCGCCGAAGCGGCGCTGGTCGATGGTGCCGTCCGGCGTCCGGTTGAACGGGAGGCCCATCTTCTCCAGGTCGAGGACCGATTCGATGGCCTCCTTCGCCAGGATCTCGGCGGCGTCCTGGTCGACCAGGTAGTCGCCGCCCTTGATGGTGTCGAAGGTGTGCCACTCCCAGTTGTCCTCCTCGACGTTCGCGAGGGCGGCGGCCATGCCGCCCTGGGCGGCGCCGGTGTGGGAGCGGGTCGGGTACAGCTTCGTCAGGACGGCGGTCCGGCTGCGCTTCGTCGACTCGATGGCCGCGCGCATCCCGGCGCCACCGGCGCCGACGATGACGGTGTCGTACTTATGGATCTTCATTGGTCTCGTCAGCCCCGGGCTCTAGCGGATGTTCGGGTCGAAGGTGAAGATCACCAGCGTGCCCAGCAGGACGGTGAACACCGTGGCGGTCCACAGCAGCATCTTGAGCCAGAAGCGCGTGGTGTCCCGTTCGGCGTAGTCGTTGATGACCGTCCGCAGACCGTTGGCGCCGTGCAGCATCGCGAGCCACAGCATGATGAGGTCCCAGGCCTGCCAGAACGGCGAGGCCCAGCGGCCGGCCACGAAGGCGAAGCCGATCTTGCTCACGCCGCCGTCCAGTACGAGCTGGATCAGCAGGTGGCCGAGGACGAGGACGGTCAGCACGATGCCCGACAGCCGCATGAACAGCCAGCCGTACAGCTCGAAGTTCGTGCGGGTCGCCCGCGGCGTCTTGGAGGTGCGGGCCCGCGGCGGCTCGATCAGCGGAGCCGGGTTGTCGACGTCGTAACCGGCGTGTGAACCGGTCAGCTCGACCGAGGAGCTCTCAGTGGTTGCCATGTGACTCAGCTCCCGAAGACTTCGCTCGCGGCGTGGCCGAGCAGCGGATACAGCGCCCCTGCCATCAGCACGATCCAGACGGCCATGACCGTCCAGAGCATCACCTTCTGGTGCTTCGCGCCCTTGGACCAGAAGTCCACGGCGACGATGCGCAGGCCATTGAGCGCGTGGAACAGGATGGCGGCGACGAGGCCGTATTCCATCAGGGCCACGAGGGGCGTTTTGTAGGTCGCGACGACTGCGTCGTACGCCTCGGGTGAGACGCGGACAAGAGCGGTGTCGAGGACGTGAACGAACAGGAAGAAGAAAATGAGGACGCCGGTGACTCGATGAGCCACCCACGACCACATGCCTTCCCGGCCGCGGTACAGCGTTCCAGCCGGCACGGAAAACCCTCCGGGAGCGGGACAGGGGCCTGCCGGCTTGGGTGTCGGTATGGCCCGGCCGGGTACGGTCCTCCGGCCCTGGCCATCGTAGCGACGCCTTGTCGGATCAATCGCCCGGGGGGCCATAGGTGTGATCAAAGAGGCACGGACGGGCTATCCGGCGGCCCGGAATCACCACGCGTGGGCCCTTCTCGCATTCTCGGGGGCGAGGTCTCCAACGGGCACGGGCTCGGCTTGGCGGCTCAGCGGTCGGCTCAGCAGGGCGGCTCTCGGACCCCCGCCCGCTGTCACGCCTTCGGGAGCCTGGTGATGAGCCGCTCGAGCCGGCCGCCGGCGAGCCGGCGCAGCTCGCCTGCCACGACCGCGCGCTCGTCGTCCCGGTCGTGGCCGAGCCGGGCGCGGATGCCCCCGAGCACATGGTCGAGCGACTCCTCCCGGGGCACGCCGTCCATGCAGATCACGAAGGCGTGGCCGAAGCGGCTCTCGTACGCGGCGTGCGCCGCCCGCAGCGCGGTGTGGGCGGCCAGCGCCCCGGGCCGCCGG
>DOWQ01000351.1 GCA_003519485.1 Streptomyces sp.
GGTCGGCGCGGGCCGGGAGACGCCGGAACTACCGGAGCCACGGGAACCGCCGGAGCCGCTGGAGTCACTGCCCGCGCCGCCGTATCCGCCCTGACGGTGGCGGCCGTGCTCGCGGGGCTCAGCGGTTGCGCCGGTGACGCGTCCGGCGAAGCCGCGAAGAGCACCTCCGGCGCACGGCCGACGCCCTCCCCCGGCCCCCGGTGGGACACCCGCCCCGACTCGCTCGCCGCCGTCGGCGACTCCATCACCCGCGGCTTCGACGCCTGCGGTGTGCTGGCCGACTGCCCGGAGGTCTCCTGGGTCACCGGCACCGACCCGGAGGTGGAGAGCCTGGCCATGCGGCTGCTGGAAGATCCCGCGGGCAGCAGCTGGAACCTCGCCCGCTCCAGCTCCACGATGGCGGAGCTGCCCGCCCAGATGGCGGAGGCCGTAAGGCACGAGCCGGAGCTGGTGACCGTGATGACCGGCGCGAACGACGCCTGCCGGGACTCCGTCGGGCTGATGACCCCGGTCGCGGACTTCCGCGCCGACTTCAGCACGGCGCTGAAGCGGCTGCGCACGGCACTGCCGGACACCCAGGTGTACGTGGCGAGCGTGCCGGATCTGCACCGGCTGTGGTCGGAGGGCCGGAAGAACCCGCTCGGCAAGGAGATCTGGAAGCTCGGCATCTGCCAGTCGATGCTGAGCGCCCCGGACGCGCTCGGACCGGCCGCCACCGACCGCCGCGAGCAGGTGCGGGACCGGGTGGTGGCGTACAACTCCGCGCTGGCGGAGGTCTGCGGCCGGGACCCGCTGTGCCGGTACGACGGCGGCGCGGTCTTCGACTACCGCTTCACCGGGGCGCAGCTGAGCCCGTGGGACTGGTTCCACCCGAGCAGGAACGGCCAGCAGCGGCTGGCGGAGATCGCCTACGCCCGAATCACGGCGGAGCATCCCGCCGGCAGCGCCTCCGCCAACGGCGCTGCCGGCAGCGCCGGCTGAGGCCCCGGGGCGGTGCGGCTCCAGTACCCACTGGCGTGGTCACCGCGGAGACGACACCAGCGGTGCCTGCACCACCGATGCCACTTCCTGACGGGCCGCCCCGGAGTCGTGCCTGCCCCGGAGTCGGCGGGCGTCATTGACTGACGGGCCGCCGTGGGCGGTCCGGCGCTGTCAACGTCGACCGGTGGTCCGTGCCCTGACGTGCCGTGCCGTGACGTGACGGATTGAGGCGGCGTTCGGTGTCGGCGGGAGCGCGCCGTGCGGGCTGTACCGGCTCAGCCCTCGGCCCGCAGGGGCGCGCTCAGCCGGCGGTCGGCGACCGAGTGGGCCGCCTCCACGGTGTACCTGCCGGGCATGAACCGCCAGCCTGCCGACTCCTCGTCCCAGATCTCGAACGCCCGCCGGGGCAGCGCGATCCGCACCTCGGATCTTTCCCCCGGTCCGGCCTCGACGCCCGCGAAGCACGCGAGCCGGCGGACCGGGCGCTCCTCCGGGCCGCTCCCCCAGTCGGCGGGCGACAGGTAGATCTGGACGACCTCGCGGCCGGGCCGGTCGCCCGTGTTGCGGAGGCGCACCGTGACCGTATGGCCGCTGGGGAAGCCCGGGTCGCTCCCGCCCGCAGCACCCGAGCCGCCCGGGCTGCTCGGGTCGGTCGGGCCGGTGTGCCGGGCCCCACTCGTCCCAGTGCCCGCGCCCGCACGCTGCTCCGTCGTCAGGTCGATGGACTCGTACGACCACTGGGTGTAGCCCAGGCCGTGCCCGAAGCAGTACGCGGGCTTCCGGCCCGCCCGCTCCCACGCCGGGTAGCCGATGAAGACGCCCTCCTCGTAGCGGAGCTCGCCGTTCTCCGGGGTGACCCGGGTGACCGGCGCGTCCGCCAGTGCCGCGGGCCAGGTGGTGGGCAGCCGCCCGCCGGGCTCCTCGGCCCCCAGCAGCACGTCGGCGAGCGCGGCACCCGCCTCCTGGCCGGGGAACCAGCAGAGCAGCACCGCGGCGACGTCGTCGCGCCACGGCAGCTCCACCGGGGAGCCGGAGTTGACGACCACGACCGTGTGCGGGTTGACGGCGGCCACCCGCCGTACGAGCTCGTCCTGGCGGCCGGGCAGCGCGAGGGACGTACGGTCGAAGCCCTCGCTCTCGACCCGCTCGGTGGTGGCGACGACCACGACGGCCGTGTCGGCGTCCGCCGCGGCGGCGACGGCCTCCGCCAGCAGCTCCTCGGAGTCCCGCTCGGGCTCGCGGTGCAGCAGCGCGAACGCGACCGCGTCCAGTGGCATCCCCTCGGGCTTGGGCGCGGTGTGGACCAGGCTGACCTCGATCGGCTCACCGGCCACCAGGCCGACCCGCCCGCGCGACTCCGGGGCGCCGGTGAACGCCTCGAAGACATCGGCGTGATCGGAGGTCTGCACGCCGTCGAAGAGCACCTGACCGGCGACACTGAGCCGCAGCCGTCCGACGCCCTGGGTGCCGAAGGCGTGCGGTCCGCTCTCGCACGGGGTGAAGGTGCCGGTCACCTCGACGGTGTGCAGCTCGTCATAGCGGACGCCGGGCGGGAAGTCGGCGCCGGCCCACTGGACCCGGCCGTCGGGCAGCGGTTCGCCGCCGAGCTTGTGCCCGTCCGCGTCCCGCACGACGGCGCACAGCTCGAATCCTGTGCCCGCTGCGGCGAGTTCGCCGCTCGGGTCGGCCCCGACGGCGTACGTCAGCCGGGTGCCGGGCGGGAGCACGGCGCGCAGGCCGTCGAGCGGGGAGACGACGTGCGGGGGGAAGACGGTGGCCGAGCCACCGCCGAGGACACGCGGGTCGCGGGCGGCGGCGCCGAGCAGGGCGATGCTGCCGGTGCGCCCGGGGTCGAGGGGCAGGGCGAGGGGCCCGGCGGG
>DOWQ01000017.1:0-2358 GCA_003519485.1 Streptomyces sp.
CGCACGGCCCGCGATGTCCGAGGGGGTCCGGCCGGCCGGGCCCCCTCGGAGCCGTCCCACCAGCACCTCGATCACCTCAGTCGCGCCACCCGATAGGACCGCCGTGCCCGTTGGGCGGCACTCCTGTCGTTCTGTGGTCCACGTCACATCCAGTTCCTGTCAGCAATCGGGGCGCCGTTCCGCTCAACTCACGGAGAGCCAAGCGAACCGACAGGAGCACCACATGAAGCACCGCATCGTCATCCTCGGCGCCGGCTATGCCGGGGCCTACGTGGCCGGGAACCTGGCCCGTCGGCTGTCCCCGGCGGACACCGAGATCACCGTGGTCAACGCTGAGCCGGACTTCGTCGAGCGGCTGAGGCTGCACCAGCTCGCGGCCGGCCGGCAGATCGAGGCTCGGAAGCTCGCCGACGTCTTCGCGGGCACGGGGATACGGCTGCGTCTGGCCCGTGTCACCGCCGTCGACCCCGAGAGGCAGGTCGTCGCCGTGGCCGACGCCGACGGCGGCGGCGAGCTCGGCTACGACACGCTTCTCTACGCACTCGGCAGCCATGTCGCCGACGGCGGCGTCCCCGGAGTGGCCGAGCACGCCTTCGACGTCACCGGCCGACCCTCGGCGCTGCGCCTGCGCGAGCGACTGGACAGCCTGGGCAGGCGGGGCGAAGGCGGGAGTGTGCTGGTCGTCGGCGACGGGCTGACCGGCATCGAGACCGCCACCGAGATCGCCGAAGCCCGGCCCGGCCTGTCGGTGGCGCTGATCGCCCGCGGCGAGCTGGGCGCCCCGCTCTCCGCCGGAGCCCGCAGCCACCTGCGCCAGGCCTGCGACCGGCTGGGCATCACCGTCCTGGAGCACACCACCGTCGAAGCCGTCGAAGCGACGCGGGTGCTGTGCGCCGACGGCACCGTCCTGGCGTTCGACGCAACGGTGTGGACGGCCGGGTTCGCGGTCGACCCCATCGCCGCCGCCGGCGGGCTGGAGGTCACCGAGAACGGTCGGATCGTCGTCGATCGCACCATGCGGTCGGTCTCGCACCCGAACGTCTACGCCGCCGGCGACAGCGTCCACGCCATCGGCGACAACGGCCGGCCGCTGCCGATGTCCTGCGCCTCGGCCGGCTACACCGGCATGCAGGCCATGGACGCGATCGTGGGACGCATGACCGGCCGCAGGATCGCGAACGTCAAGCTGGTCTACCCGGGCAACCACATCAGCCTCGGGCGGCGGGACGGCATCCTGCAGATGGTCGACGACGAAGCGCAGGCGAAGCCGAAGTATCTGGGCGGCCGGAAGGCCGCGCGGGTCAAGGCGGGCATCCTCAGGATGTCGCTGTGGACCACGTCGCACCCGACCTTCGGCCTGCCCAAGCGCAAGCGCCGGCTGGCCGCCGCGCCGGATGCGTCCGCCGAGAAGGCGCGTCGCGCGGCCGCCTAGGATGGTCCGCGTGGACAGCACCGCCACTGACTCCTTCGACACCGGTCGGTTCGAGGCCGGCCGGAACCGGCTGGCCTCGCTGGCCTACCGGTTGCTGGGCTCCGCCGCCGACGCCGAAGACGCCGTACAGGACGCGTTCCTGCACTGGCAGGCCGCCGACCGGCAGCGGATCAGGGTGCCGGAAGCATGGCTGACCAAGGTCGTCACCAACCTGTGCCTCGACCGGCTCCGCTCGGCACAGGCCCGCCGCGAACGCACCGTCGGCGCCTGGCTGCCCGAACCGCTCCTCGACGGCGACCCGATGCTCGGCCCGGCCGACACGTTCGAACAGCGCGAATCGGTCTCCCTGGCCGTGCTGACTCTCATGGAACGACTGTCACCCCTCGAGCGGGCCGTCCACCTCCTGCGCGAAGCGTTCTCCCACAGCCACGCCGAGATCGCCGAGATCCTCGACATCACCGAGTCCGCAAGCCAGCAGCACCTCCACCGGGCCCGGCACCGCATCACCGCCGCCCGCCGCGGCAGCGGCGAAGTCGACCCGGCATCCGCCCGCAGGATCGTCGAGGAGTTCCTCGCCGCCGCATCCTCGGGCCGCACCGAACGGCTGGTGGCGCTGCTCACCGACGACGCGACCGCGATCTCCGACGGCGCCGGCCTGACCGAGAAGCTGCTGCGGTACGACACTCCGCAGCGCATCGCCGCCGTCGTACGGGCCGGCTTCAAACCCACACCCGCGAAACGGCGACTTGCGGGCGGCACGTCCGCCGTCCACTACGCGCTCGTCAACGGCGCCCCCGCCATCCTCTTCGTGCCCGGCGACCGGGTCGTCGGCGCCGTGACGTTCGACGTCACCCACGGCAGGATCGCAACCGTGCGCGGCATCGCCGCCCCCACCCGCCTCGCCCGCCTCGCCGAAGCCTGGCGGC
>DOWQ01000017.1:2428-2763 GCA_003519485.1 Streptomyces sp.
TTCATGGCTCTGTGGGACCGCCTCAAGGAATCCGCCCAGACGATGCAGACGCAGCTCGAGGCGAAGAAGAAGGACCTCAAGAGCGGGGCCTTCCGCGACGCGAGCATGGCGATGTGCGCCCTCGTGGCCGCGGCCGACGGCACGATCGACCCGGCCGAGCGCCAGCGGGTCGCCTCGCTCATCGCGACCAACGACGTGCTGCAGAACTTCCCGGCCGACGACCTCCAGCGTCGCTTCAACGACTACGTGGGCAAGCTCACCGCGGACTTCGCGTTCGGCAAGGTGAGCGTCCTCCAGGAGATCGGCAAGGCCAAGAAGAAGCCGGCCGAGGCCCG
>DOWQ01000145.1 GCA_003519485.1 Streptomyces sp.
CGCGCGGTGCGACGGCCGCCGAGGGGGCGTTCAGGCCGCGCTGTCGCCGGCCGCGCGTGCCGCTCGGCCGGACAGCGCGCGCAGGTACGCGACGAGCTCCGGCGGCTCGTGCACCTCGAACTCACAGCCGAGCACGGTCAGCCGGAAGGCCAGCCACTCCAGGGTGTCGGTGCGGCTGTGCAACCGGCAGCTGTGGTCGTCGAGCGGTTCGACGTCGCCGGGAGCGTCGCCCAGCCGGCCGGCCACCTCCTCGGCCGGCGCGTGCAGCGTCGCCACCGCACGGTAGGTGGGCGCGAGCCCGTGGAGCTTGCGGGTGACGTACGCGGCGGCGTCCGGGTCCCCGGGTCCCCGCCGGGCAGCTCGCGCGGTGTCGTTCGCGCACCGGTCGGCAGCGGCTCCCCGATCCGGTCGACCCGGAAGATGCGCCAGTCGTCCCGGTCGCAGTCGTGGCCGACGAGATACCAGCGCCGGCCGGTGGCGACGAGCCGGTACGGCTCCACCAGCCGTCTGCTCTCGGCGCCGTCGCCCGCCCGGTAGCGGAAGCGCAGCCGCTCGCCGCCCGCGACCGCCGCGGCCAGTACGGTCAGATCCTGCGGGTCCACGGTCGGCCCGCCCTCGTAGAACATCGGTACGGTGGCGGCGGTGAGGGAGCCGACCCGGTACCGCAGCCGGGACGGCAGCACCTGTTCGAGTTTCGCGAGAGCCCGCAGCGATGCCTCCTCGATCCCCTGTACGGCTTGCCCGGCCGCTGCCCGCAGACCGACCGCGATAGCCACCGTCTCCTCGTCGTCGAACAACAGCGGTGGCCTGGCCGCGCCCGCGACCAGCCGGTAGCCGCCGACCGCGCCCTTCGTCGCCCGCACCGGATAGCCGAGGTCGCGCAGCCGCTCCACGTCGCGGCGGATGGTGCGCGGGCTGACGCGGAGGCGTCCGGCGAGCTCGCCGCCGGGCCATTCACGCGGAGTCTGCAGCAGGGACAGCAACTTCAGCAGGCGCGCCGGTGTATCCGTCATGCCGACCATGATGACGGCGATAGCGGACAGAAACTGTCCTCTTCGTCTCGTACCGTCGAAGACCCGCGCCCCCAAAACTAAGGAGCGTCACCACGATGACGGACCGTACGGCCGAGGTGCCCGGCCTCTCCTGGACCGAGGTCCGCGCCCGCCGGCTGGAGCGGCACGGGCTGTCCGCGCCCGCGGCGGCCGCCGGGCCCGTCTCCATGGCCGATGTCGTCGGCGGCATGTGCGGGGCGCACGCCCAAGTGCTGTCCGCCGCCGAACTGTCCATCTGCCTGCGCATGGACGGCTCCGACCGCACGGACGTACGGAAGGCGCTCTGGGACGAACGCAGACTGGTGAAGACCTTCGGTCCGCGCGGCACCGTGCACCTGTTGCCGACGCGGGACCTGCCGATGTGGACGGGTGCGCTGTCCGCGCTGCCCCAGGGCCGGAACGCGTTCGCCCCGGACGCCCGGATGACGCCGGAGCAGACCGAGGAAGTGGTGGCGGCGATCGCGGTGGCGCTGGCGGACACCGAGCTGACCATGGACGAGCTGAGCGAAGCCGTCATCGCGGCCACCGGCCCGTGGGCCGGGGGATCTCGTCATGCCGGCCTTCCAGGGGATGTGGCCGCGCTGGCGGCAGGTCCTGCATCTGGCGGCGCACCGCGGCACGCTGTGCTTCGGGCCGAACCGGGGCCGCAAGGTGACCTACACGAACCCGCACCGCCTGCTCCCGGGGTTCCGTCCGACGGAGGGCCGGGCGGCCCTGGCCCGCCTCGTCAAGCACTACCTCCACGGCTACGGGCCGGCCACACCGCAGGAGTTCGCGCGCTGGCTGTCCGCGCCGGCGGCATGGGCGGTCGAGCTGTTCGACTCCATGGCCGGCGCCTTGGAGCCCGTCCGGTTCAACGGGGTACGCGCCTGGGTGATCGACGGGGACACCGGGCTGCCGTCCGCGCCGCCCCGGGGCGTACGGCTGCTGCCGTACTTCGACGCGTACACGGTCGGAAGCCACCCGCGCGAACTCCTGTTCCCGGGCCGGGCCGCCGAACGCGCCCTGCCCGGGGGCCAGGCGGGAAACCACCCCGTGCTGCTGATCGACGGACTGGCCGCCGGTGTCTGGCACCAGCGCCGCGCGGGCAAGCGCATCGACATCACCGTGGAGCCGCTGGAGGAGCTCACCGCCGACCATCGCCGCGAAGTCGGTGTCCAGGCGGAGCGCGTCGGAGAGATCCTGGAGGGAACGCCCCGGCTGACCATCGGCCCGGTGTCCGTGGGCCCGCACGCGTGAGGGGCCGGCGTACGTGACCGTCGGCGGTGGGTGGCGGCCGGCTCGGGTCCTCCCAGGCCCGGGCGCCCGGGCCACCGGTCCGAAGCCCGGGCTGTCCACCTCCGAGCGCAGGAGAGCCCGGGTCACTGGAGCCGGTGGCAGGCTCGACGGGTGGCACGACGCACCACCGGCCGGTCACCGGGCCGCTCGCCGCCCACGGTCTGACGCTCCACTGACCGCACCGACGCGAGGGGCGGTCCTCACGAGCGGCGCTTCCTGCCGCATGGTCTGTGGTACAGAAATGCTGCAGAGTCGTAGCCCTACGGACGACGCGGACGCGGTTGCCCAGGCGCCCGCCGAGGAGAGCCATGGAAGTACCCGACCGGGCCGAACGCACCCGCGCCGGATCGGTGGCCCGGCAGGAGGCCGCTCGGCTTTCCGCCGAGGGCGTCCACGGAGTCGCCCTCACCTGGGTGGACAACGCGGGCCTCACCCGGGTCAAGGCCGTGCCCACCACCGCCCTGGCGCACGCCGCCCGCTGGGGTGTCGGCATGTCGCCCCTCTTCGACGTCTACCTGGTCGACGACTCGGTCACCAGCAGCCGTCACGTCGGCGGCCCGTCCGGCGACCTCCGGCTGTTCCCGGACCTCGCACGGCTGACCGAACTGGCCGCCCAGCCCGGCTGGGCCTGGGCCCCGGTCGACCGGTACGGCCAGGACGGCGAGCCGCACCCCGTCTGCCAGCGGCAGTTCGCCCGGCGTACGGCCGAGCGCGCCGCGGAGCGCGGCTTCGAGCTGCGCATGGGCTTCGAGACCGAGTGGACCGTCATCCGCGAAAGCGGCAGCNNCGGCAACCCGGGCGGCGGGACCGGGACCGGACTCCGTTACGGCTGCGAGGGCCCGGCCTACGGCATGGCCCGGCTGATCGAACTCTCCGACTACCTCGGTGACGTCCTGGCCGCGCTCGCCGCCCAGCACATCGACGTCCTCCAGATCCACCCCGAGTTCGCTCCCGGCCAGTTCGAGGTGTCGGTCGCCCCGGCGTCCCCGGTGGGCGCCGCGGATCTGGCCGTACTCGTCCGGGAGACGATTCGTGCAGTGTCCGCGCGGCACGGCCTCACCGCCCTCCTGGGGCCCGTGGTCGAGGCCGGAGCCGTCGGCAACGGCGCGCATCTGCATCTGAGCCTCTGGGAGAACGGCCGCAACCTCTGCCGGGGCGGCCCCGGCCCGGCGGGCATGACACCGGAGTGCGAGGCGTTCCTCGCCGGGGTGCTGCGGGAGCTGCCCGCCCTGCTCGCGCTGGGCGCGCCCTCGCCCGCCAGCTATCTGCGGCTCGAGCCCTCCCGCTGGGCGGGCGCGTACCGGTGCTGGGGCCTGGAGAACCGGGAAGCCGCGCTGCGCTTCATCACCGGATCACCCGACGACGAGGCGGGCGCGAACGCCGAGGTCAAGTGTTTCGACGCGGCGGCCAATCCGTATCTCGTCGTCGGCGCCGTCACCGCCGCCGGGCTCGCCGGGATCGACGAGGAGCTGAGGCTGCCCCCACCGGTGTCGGGCGACCCGGCCGTCACCGGCGAGGAGGCGCCCCGGCTGCCGACCTCGCTGCCGGAGGCCCTGGCCCTCTTCGAACGCTCGGCACTGCTCAGGGAAGCGCTCGGCGATCCGCTGTTCGAGTCGGTCGCCGCGGTGCGCCGGGGCGAGGCGAAGCTGTTCGAGGGGCTCGCGCCGCAGGCCGTCGCGGACGCCACTCGTAAGCGGTACTGAGCGACGGCCGCCGGTTCGCGGCTCCCGCCCGGGGCTGCGGCCGCCGCCCTTCGCGCCGCGGACCGCTGCGGTCGCGCCCGTCTGGCAGGCTGACGTCATGGACGGACCTGAGCTGTGTCTGCGCTTCGAACCCGGCTTGCGGGCGCTCATGACCTCGCGCCACCGGGGGGCCGAGGTCCGGGTACCGCACGAC
>DOWQ01000353.1 GCA_003519485.1 Streptomyces sp.
GCGACGGACGGTACGGCGACAGTGAGGAGCGCGGAGCGCTTGGCCGGCGACCGGCGGCGGCTGCGGCCGCCGCTGCCCGCGCGGCGCTGGACCGGGGCGTGCGCCGAGGACGAGACCGGGGGAGCGGTGGCCGCGGAACGGGAGCGGGAGCCGGGGTGCGAGCCGGAGCGGGAGCCGGACGCCGTCTCCGGGGGCTCCATGCCCGACTCGTGGGAACGGACGCGCTCGCTGCCGGACTCCGGCTCGGTGGCCGCCTCGTGCACGGACTCGAAGACGGCCGTGCGTTCGGGCTCCGCTTCGTGCGCGGTCCGACTGTGCTCCTCGCCGGGCGCGGGCTGCTCGTCGGGGCGGGCGAAGCCTCCGGCGTCCCACCACTGGGCCCCGTCCTGCGGCTGCTGCCACTGCGACGCCTCCCACTGACCCGAGGTGTCGAATCCGGGGCCGGAGCCGTAGTGCGTGGTGGTCTCGTACGGACCGCCGTAACCGGCCGGATCGTACTGTTGCTGTTGCTGTTGCTGTTGGTACTGGGCGCTGTACTGGCTGCTGTCCTGGCCTACGCCCTGGCTGCCGTCGCCCGGGCCGTACTGGCTCTGGTCGAACTGGGCCTGATCCGGATGAGGTTGCTCGAACTGCGGCTGCTCGTACTGCGCCGTCTGGTCGAACCCCGGCTGCTCGAACCCCGGCTGTTCGTACTGGGGTTGCTCGAACTGGGTGGCGTCGTACTGCGCGGGGTCGTACTGGTCGGCGACGTTCCAGGAGCCGGTGCCCCACTGGCCGGTCGAGTCCGCCTGCGCGTGGCCCGGCTGATAGCTGGCGGAGGCGTCGCCCCACATGGCCGTGGTGTCGTAGCTACCGGTTCCGTAGTGGGTGGCGTCATAGCCGCCGGTGTCGTAGCTACCGGTGTCGTAGAGCTGCTGCTGGGGATCGTACGGTTGCTGGTACGGCTGCTGCTGCTCGTACGACTCCTGGTGGTCCTGGTGGCTGCCGTAGGCGTCGTAGCCCGCCACCGGCTGGGTGCCGGTGTCCCACTGGCCGGAGGTGTCCGGTGCGCCGGGCATCGACCCGAAGAGCGGGTCGCCCTCGCCGTAGCCGGTCGCGACATGCTCGAACGTGCCGGTGCCGTAGGCGTCGTAGCCGGCGTAACCGATCCGGGAGTCCTGACCGTACGCGGCGTAATGCCCGTAGGAGGCGTCAGGAGTGGGGGCCGTCGGGTAGGGGGACCCGGACGGAGGACGATCGTTCACCACCAACTTCTCTTTCGCCTCGGCAGCAGGAGAATTAGCGGCGACTGTACCCGGCGGTATGCGGAGGCCACAATCTTCCCCAGGTTTCCGGCAGGCTGGTAACGGGCATTTGGCTGCGTTTCGGCGAACTACGCACCGGGGTTTGGCCTTGTGTTCGATTCGAGTTCGAAGTTTATTCGCTCGCGGCAGGGTTTTTCACGCCACCGAAGCGGCCTCCGAGCTGCCTGCCGCCGGCACGTCCGCCGCCAACTCCCGCCGGACGGCGGCCGCGACGGCCGAGTGCACCGGCAGGGCCAGATGTCCTATCCCGCTGACCATGACGTTGCGCGTCAGAAGGTCGGGATGGTCGATACGGGCCGTCTCGAGCGGAATCATCAATTGATCCAGGTCGCTCCAGAAACTGATGAACCGGGTCCCGCAATGCGGCGCCGGGCGTGTCAGTTCTTCGATCACGGCGGAGTCCGGACGCATCTGCCGGACGATCGGGTGCACCGTCATCAACGGTATGGCGCGGGTGCCGGAGTGCGGGGTGCCGAGCGTGACGAGGGTGCGCACGCGCGCGTCACCGCCCAGCCGCTGTACGTAGTAGCGCGCGATCAGGCCGCCCAGGCTGTGCCCCACCACGTCGATCCGCTCGTGGCCGGTCCGCTCGCAGATCTCCTCGATGTGCCGGCCGAGCAGGGCTGCGGCGGCACGGATGTCGCAGGTGAGCGGGGAGTAGTTGAGCGCCTCCACCTGCCGCCGGCCGTGGCGGCGGAGGGAGCGGCGGAGCAGGACGAATACGGAGCGGTTGTCGATGAAGCCGTGCAGCAGCAGTACGGGCGGGTGCTCCGGCCGGCGGTCCGCAGCCCTCTTGGGCAGCGCCGGGCACGGACGCTCGTCGGTCCCGGCGGTCCCGGCGGTCCCGGTGGCCGTGGAGGGCCGGGTGGCCGTGGCGGAACCGGCCGGCGCGGGCGAGTGGGATCCGGCGGTCGGGCGGGGTACTGCGGCCAGGTCGGGCGGTGGGGACGTTCCCGGCGGCCTCTTCCGTCCTGTCGGCCCATTCCGCCCCGCCGGCCGCTCCGGCTTCTTCGGCTGCTCCGGTCCGTTCCGCCGCTCCGGTCCTTCCAGCCGCTCCTGCGCGACACCGGTCGGATAGAGCACGGCGTGCCCCGCGAGGATCAGCAGTTCCAGGACCGTGGCCCGGAGGAGTGCCCGGGAGGGCCGCGGCCGTTCGGGAATGGAGGGCAGGGCGGGAAGGGAGGGGAGCGCCGGGGTGGAGGGGATGGGCGGAATGGCGGGAAGAAGGGGAAAGGGCTGTTTTTTCATCGGCCGACCTCCCGGAAACCGGCACCCGGAAGGACGGCTCCGTCCCCCGTGTGCACTCGGTGGCAGCTGTGGCGGAAAGCACCCTGCGGCTCCGGCACGGTGCGCCGTGCTTCCCGCGCCGTGCGGCTACGGCGCGCGACCTGCCGCGGCGACCCCGCTGTGACTGCCCTTGCGCCCGCCCCGGGGCGTCGAGCCGCCCGGCTCTCCCTCGGAGGTGGCCGGCCGGCGGCTGACTCGGGTGCGACACGCCTAGTGAACGCGTCCTTTGTGTGATTTCCCCCTCCCTGGGGACCGTGAAACCGCACGGTGAGCGATGCTGGCGATAACGTTCGTTCACTCCCCTGGCCCGGCGGGCAGGAGGAGCCGCACAGGCCGGTGACGGCATTCGTACAGGAGGCAATGATGGGTGTGTCGGGTCCGATCCGCGTGGTGGTGGCCAAGCCGGGGCTCGACGGCCACGATCGCGGGGCAAAAGTCATCGCGAGGGCGCTGCGCGACGCCGGTATGGAGGTCATCTACACCGGCCTTCACCAGACCCCGGAGCAGATCGTCGGCACGGCGATCCAGGAGGACGCCGACGCGATCGGCCTCTCGATCCTCTCCGGCGCGCACAACACCCTCTTCGCGAAGGTGCTGGAGCTGCTCAAGGAGCGCGACGCGGAGGACATCAAGGTCTTCGGCGGCGGCATCATCCCCGAGGGGGACATCGCACCGCTCAAGGAACTGGGCGTCGCGGAGATCTTCACCCCGGGCACGCCGACCGGTGACGTGGTCAATTGGGTGCGGACCCACGTCCGCGCGCTCGCGGCCTGATCCGTAACGCCGCAGCCGGGCTCGTCGGGACGCCTCAGCCCGGCCCGTCGAGCTCGGCGCACATCGTGGACCGCAGCCGCAGGGTGCGGACGAGCCGCTGGAACGCCTCCGACCAGTAGCCGCCCGCACCCGGCGAGGCTCCCTCCCGCTCGTCGGGTATCGCCGTGAGCAGCTCCAGCCGGTCCGCCTCCCCCGGGTCCAGGCAGCGCTCGGCCAGGCCCATCACCCCGCTGAAGCTCCACGGGTAGCTGCCGGCCTCACGCGCGATGTCGAGGGCGTCGACCACGGCCCGGCCGAGCGGACCGGCCCACGGCACCGCGCACACACCGAGGATCTGGAACGCTTCCGACAGGCCGTGTGCGGCGATGAAGCCACTCGCCCACGCCGCCCGTTCGTCCGGGGGCAGCGCCGAAAGCAGCTTCGCCCGCCCGCTCGGCGAGGTGCTGCCGGAGGCGGCCGCGGACGCCCGGGGAGAGCCGAGCAGCGCTCGCGACCAGTCCGCGTCGCGATGCCGCACCGCCGCCCGGCTCCATGCGGCGTGCA
>DOWQ01000265.1:0-124 GCA_003519485.1 Streptomyces sp.
CCGCGGCCGAGGCGGGGCTGGCGCTGACCGTGCTCGCTCCGCGTGACGGACTCGCGGCGTACGCCCCCGACCCCGGCCCGGCCGGGCCCCTGCTCGCCTCGGGCACTCCCCACCTCTACGCCGG
>DOWQ01000265.1:204-3989 GCA_003519485.1 Streptomyces sp.
CCGCTGGTGCTGCCCGGGGAGACCGCGTGTGCCGGCTGTGTGCAGGCGCGGCGGGCCGAGCAGGATCCCGGCTGGCCCCGGATGCTCGCGCAGTGGCGGTCGGCCCGCGGCCCGGCGGTGGCCGCGTGTGACACGGCACTGGCAGCCGTCGTCGCGGGGCTCGCCGCCGCGCAGGCGCTGAGCTTTCTGGACGGCCGGCTTCCGGTGTGCGCCGGATCACGGCTGGAGCTCTCCCTGCCGGATATGGCCTGGAATCCGCAGCCGGTGGCCCCGCATCCGGACTGTGGGTGCCGTGCGGCCGGAGCGGTCGACCGGCCATACTCCTCAAGCGGTGCAGAACCACCGGGAGCCCCACCGGGCCGCCGTGGTACGCAAGCCGCCACGGAGGGCAACTGCTCTTCGAGAGAGCGCAGTGGAGTTGGAGGGGCGAATGTCTGATCTACCCCGCAAAGCGGTCACCCGTACTGCCAGACTGGCCGCGCTGCCCTTGGGAATCGCCGGCCGTGCCACCTGGGGTCTGGGCAGGCGGATCGGCGGCCGGTCGGCGGAGATCGTCGGCCGCGAACTCCAGCAACGCACCGCTGAGCAGCTGTTCAAGGTCCTCGGTGAGCTCAAGGGCGGGGCCATGAAGTTCGGCCAGGCGCTCTCCGTATTCGAGTCCGCGCTCCCGGAGGAGGTCGCCGGCCCCTACCGTGCCGCGCTGACCAAGCTCCAGGAGGCGGCGCCTCCGATGCCGACGCACTCGGTCCACGGGGCACTGGAGGAACGGCTCGGCCCGGACTGGCGGGAGCTCTTCGAGGAGTTCGAGGACAAGCCGTCGGCCGCGGCTTCGATCGGCCAGGTCCACCGCGCCATATGGCACGACGGGCGGGAGGTGGCCGTCAAGGTGCAGTATCCCGGGGCGGGCGAGGCCCTCCTGTCGGATCTCGCCCAGCTCGGCCGGTTCGCCCTGCTGCTCGGGCCGCTGATCCCCGGGATGGACATCAAGCCGCTCATCTCCGAACTGCGCGACCGGGTGTCCGAGGAGCTGGACTACGCCCTGGAGGCCCGGGCCCAGCGCGACCACGCGGCCGAGTTCGCCGACGACCCGGACGTCATGGTGCCGGACGTCGTCTACCAGGTCGACCAGGTGCTGATCACCGAGTGGATGGACGGGGTGCCGCTCTCCGAGGTGATAGCGGACGGCAGCCCGGAGGAGCGGGACCGGGCCGGACAGCTGCTGGCCCGCTTCCTCTTCTCCGGGACGGCCCGCACCGGGCTGCTGCACGCCGATCCGCACCCGGGTAACTTCCGGCTGCTGCCCGGGGACGACGCCGACGACGGCCCCGCGCAGTGGCGGCTCGGGGTGCTCGACTTCGGCACGGTCGACCGGCTGCCGGACGGCCTGCCGCCGCTCATCGGCACCGCCCTGCGGATGACGCTCGACGGTGACGCGGAGGGGGTCTACGCGATGCTCCGCGAGGAGGGCTTCGTCAGGGAGTCCATCGAGTTGGACCCGGAGTCGGTGCTCGACTACCTGCGGCCCATCATCGAGCCCGCGCAGACCGGGGAGTTCACCTTCACCAGGAGCTGGATGCGGAACCAGGCCGCACGGATCGCCGACCCGCGCTCGCCCGCACACCAGTTGGGCCGGCAGCTCAATGTGCCGCCCTCCTACCTGCTGATACATCGCGTCACCCTGAGCACCATCGGGGTGCTCTGCCAGCTGGGCGCGACCGTCCGCATGCGGGAGGAGCTGGAGACCTGGCTCCCCGGCTTCGCGGCCGGGGAGAACGGTGCGGCCGGTGGGGAAGAGCTCGCGGCGGAAGAGGTCCAGGAGACGGGCTGAGCGCCGCCCGCCGCCGGCCACGGGGCCGCGATCCGCCGGAGTCGCGTACCGCGCGCGGGCCGCCGGTCGTGGCACGGGACGCGCCTGTATCCGGGACCCGCATCGCCGGGCTCCGCAGCAGCCGGGACGTCCCCCTGCGCGGCACCCGGGGCGCAACAACCGCGGGACCGTCCCGGAGAACGGCCCCGCAGTGTGGTGCTGTTCGGTTGTGGTGCTGCCGTGGCGGAGCACTACTGCATGATCGCCATGGCCAGGGCGCGCCGGGCGCGGAGCGAGGCGCGCTCGGCCCGGCGCTGCATCCGCTGGGCGGTGACCAAGCGGGCGGCCCTTCGTTGCGTCTCGGCCTCCCTCATGCGTTCGTGCATATGCGCACGAGCCAGGGCTTCTGGGATGAGTTGCATCTCACGGTTCCTGTTCTGACGCGATTCGGTCGCGCCGGACGTGGTTCGGCTTGTGGTGGACGGGGCTGCTGACGGCTCGTTGGCGAACGGCTTCATCGTCGGGACCTGCTTCTTGGGATCGTGCGTGTGGGGGCGGTCGATCGTTCCGGCGGCGTTCATGCCGCGACCGGGTTCTTGCGCGGGCGGCCACGCGGCCGCTTACGGGGCACGACGACGCCCTGGACGAACAGCTCGCCGCCCCAGACGCCCCACGGCTCGCGCCGGTCCTTGGCGCCCGCAAGGCAGGCTTCACGCAGCGGGCAGGTCTGGCAGAGCGCCTTCGCGTACTCGACGTCGGCGGGCGACTCGGCGAAGAAGACCTCCGGGTCGTACGTACGGCAGGGGACGAGCTCCCCGAGACGCTCGATCTCGTCATCGAGCACGGTGAGCTGGAGCGGCTGAGTCAAGGAATCCTCCGTGGAGCCGGGCGGTACGGGGGGCGGAGAGCTCGCGGGCTTCTGCGAGCGGGACGGGGCGGGCGCTGGGCTGGGCACTGTCGGTTCTTCCTCGTGGTCGGCCGGCCTGGTAGGCCGGGGATTTCTTGCCGGTGCCGGGTGGAGGCAACGAAAAGGGCCGCGGATCCCGGTTCGGGTTCCGCGGCCCTGGAAGGTGCCGACCTGATCTTGGCGATCAGGCTGGATCTCTCCAGGGATCGTGGCCGCGGAGGCCTCGAATCGTGCGGTGCTCGGCCGCAGACGTCGCGCCGCTGGCAAATCCGCCATCGGTCCACATCTGCCGGAGGTCGGCACCCTTGGCTGCCAGGGCATAGGCCGAAGCCGGTGCCGCTGCTACTGCCGCCGGTGCCTTGGTCTGTCGCTCATTGCCCGCATTGCCTGCGAGAAGGCCGCGCTCGACGAAGCGCGATTCGGCGCCGCCGGACACACCGGAGCCAGGCACGGAGATGCCGGGCAGCAGGCAGGAGGCGACGACCTCACGACCGGTCAGTTTGGTGATGCTGGTCATTGGGCTCGCCTCCCTTCGGCGTCTCGGGGACTGGTCCGTCCAGTCCGTCGTACAAGTACAGCACGGATCACGCGGGGTAAAAAGACCGCGTCAGGCCCGTGGAAAAGAACCTATGGGCAATCCGGCGGCGTGCGCAAACTATTTTCCCGGCGATTTCCCATCAGTCGGCGAACGGCTCGCCGGCCGGCTCCTCACCTGCGCAGAGAGCCAGCACATCGGCCCCGAACCGGTCGAGCTTGCGCTTCCCGACGCCCGAGATCACGGCCAGCTCCGCGCCGCTCCCGGGCACCGCCTCGGCGATGGCCAGCAGCGTCTTGTCGGTGAAGACGCAGTACGCCGGCTGGCTCAGCTCCCTGGCCCGCTCTNNCCCGCCACTCCCGGAGGCGTTCGTGCAGCGCCTCGTCCAGCTCGGACGGGCAGTCCTCGCAGCGCATCAGCTTCATCTCGCCCGCGTCCGTCAGCGTCCGCCCGCAGACCCGGCAGCGGACCGGGCCGCGCTTGCGCCGCCGGCCGGCCGCGACCTGTTCCGCGCCGCCACCCGCGGTGGCCTGCTC
>DOWQ01000486.1 GCA_003519485.1 Streptomyces sp.
CAGGCGTTCGGCGGGCAAGTGGTCCGCGGGCGGGCGGTCCGGCTGCAGGGGGTTCGCCGGCAGGCCGTCGAGGATGCGGCCGTGCGGAGCGGCGGCGCGCGGAATCGTTTCGATGGCGCCGAGTTCGGCCCGGTCGAGCCCGAGTCCGACGGTCCTGACGGGGCCCTCGCCGTCCGCCGGTTCGAGCAGGACGAGACCGCGCCGGGCGCCGGCCAGGGAGGCGCCGGCGCGCAGAAGCTCCTTGAGCGCGGCGTCGAGGGTGTGCGTGCGGGCGAGCCGTTCGGTGAGCTCGTGGAGCGTGGTGAGGTCGGAGACCCAGCCGGCGAGGCGGTCCTGGACCGCGGTGATCCTGTCCAAAGGGCCCGGCCCGGGCGAAATCGACGGGTCATTATGTGCGGGCGCGGGGATTACCGGATCGATTCCGGCCACTTTCGGTGAATGGGCGGCACTCATGGCTGCCGCCCATCGGCCGAGGGCGCCGGGGGATGAGCCCTACTCGGGATATCATCCCAGGTGAAAGCGCTTTTCGGATACTGACGCGGACCGGCGGAGGGCGTCGTTGTGCGACTGGTGAGACCGTGCAATTTTCGCAATAGCATCGCAAGCCCCCATGTCCTGCTGCGTCACTATCAATGCCTCCAGATGTACACGGCCCCTTGGGGCGTGTCCAGCATCACACCGTGGGTTTGTCCGGGTTCTTGGGACTGCTGAGTTGGCCGGAAAATGTCTGAGCTCTGCCGGTGCGCGGTCGACTGAGGCCATTCGGCAACGCGTCATACCCACCGTGGTGGGTACGTACGGAGAAGGGCTGGAGCAGTCGGGGCCTCCTTGGAACCCGGTTGCGGCCAGGAACGTCCTAGCTTTGCGGAGGATGTTCACCGCCCTCCGAAGGACCGATGGGTGTTCCTCTCCATCCGGGGGGCACTCGGGACGGCAAGCGCCATGGAGCGCCACCCCACGCCATGTCCCACGCCCGGCCCGCGACGTGATGCGCTGACTTGTACGCACAGTTACTTGTGATCCACGTGGACTGCACGGTTGAACCCGCCCGTACAGCGCCGCGTAGTGCCATGCAGTTCGGTTCCACGTAGTTGCTCACGCAGTTTCACGGTTTCACGCGGTTTCACGCGATGGAACGCGCGACGGAAACAGCCCTCGGCGTTAACGGAAAGGAACGAGCGCTCATGCGCGAGATCCCCGGAATGCGACGCAGGCTCCTGCACAGGCGCAGGCGCAGCGGGACGTCGGTCATGCTCGGTGCGGCGCTGACCTGCGCCACCGAGTGGCAGTGGCCCGTGCTCCCCGGCGTGGGGCAAAGGCCAGGGAATGCCGGTTCGGGCAGTTGCGGCTGTCCGCACCCGGACTGCGTGGTGCCCGGCGGGCACCCCTTCGACCCCGGGCTGCTGGCGGCGACCACGGACGCCCGGATGGTGCGCTGGTGGTGGAGCAACCGTCCTACCGCGCCCGTCATCCTGGCCACCGGCGGCAACGCCCCGTGCGCGGTGAGCCTGCCGGCGGTGGCGGGTGCCCGCGCGGTCGTCGAGCTGGACCGGATGGGCGTACGGCTCGGACCGGTGGTCGCCACGCCCAGCCGGTGGGCCCTGCTGGTCGCGCCGTATTCCCTGGCGGAGTTGGGTGAGTTGCTCTACAGCCAGGACTGGGTGCCCGGCTCGCTGCGCTTCCACGGCGAGGGCGGGTATCTGGCGCTTCCGCCGTCGCAGACGGGGGCGGGGCAGGTCCGCTGGGAGCGGGCTCCGCTGGCGGCGCGGGCGGACAAGGCGCGCCCGGCGGATACGGCTGATGCGGCCGGCGCGGTGCGCCCGTGGATGCCGCGGGTCGAGACCGTCGTGGCGGCGCTGGTCGAGGCGAGCGCGGGCACTCCCGGTGGTGGCAGCCGCCTCGCCTACTGACGAGGGCGCCTGCTGACCTGGGGCCGGGAGCGGGCCCGGAGAGCCAAGGCCGGAGACCTACGGCCTCGGCTGCGCAAGGACTGAACGCGCAGGCGCGAAGGCGGCGGCCTGGCGTATGGGAATCGGTAATCCGATTTCCGATTCGGCCGGTGCGTAAGTCCGGCTGGAGCGGAATGAATGGCTCCGCGCATGGAAACGCCCGGTCGCTGGCGACGGGGGATGCACCAGCGACCGGGCTTCTAGAACCGTAACAAGAGATCGGCCGTTCGCAAATTCGATCGCGGATATCCGCGGGCGAATTTACCGCTCGGTAGAAGGTGTTGTGACAGGAGTCACTTCTACCTCTTTCCCGGCCGTCACTCTCAGCTCAGTGTCACCTGACGGTTCGTGAGACCGCCTCGCGCCCGGCGCTCCTCGGGGGTGAGCGGAGCGTCCGAACCGAGCGCCTCGGCGAGCCGCTCGGCGAAGGCGACGGCGGGCTTCTCGATCTCCTCAGCGCCGAGCTCGCTCGGCAGGTCCCAGACGGGCACCACCAGTCCGTGCGCGCGGAACGATCCGACGAGCCGGGTGTCGTCGCCGAGCGAGGACGTCCCCGCGGCGTGCAGCCGGGCGAGCGCGTCGAGCAGCTTGTCCTCCGGGTGCGGCATGACCCAGCGCAGATGGTTCTTCTCCGCCGCCTCGCACCAGTACGCGGCCTCGACACCGGACAGCCGGACCGTCGGGATCGCCGCCTCGTTCGCGCGCTCCAGCGAAGCGGCGACCTCCGGGGTGGTGTTCGAGGCGTCCTCCAGCCAGAACTCGAAGCCGCTGTGCACGACCGGCTCGAGCGGCGCGGCCGGGTCCAGCAGATCCTGCAACCGGGGGCCGTCGGCCGGGACGCGGTCGGCGGACAGCGGTTGTCCGGGGGTGGCGGTCAGGGCGCGCGCCAGCACGTCCGCCAGGTCGCGGCTGATGTCACCGGAGGCGGTGTCGTTCTGCAGCCCGAGAAGGACCGCGCCGCTCTCCCTGCGCAGGGCCGGCCAGGCCATCGGCAGGACGGTGCCCAGGGTCACCGAGGTCACGCCCTCGGGCAGGTCGTCCCGGAGCTTCAGCCCGGCCGTCGCGGCCGGGACCAGCTCGCGCAGCGCCACCCAGTCGCACTCGCCCGGCAGCCCCTGGAAGGGGCGCTGGACCAGCTCGGTCACGGCATGGGCAGCGGCCCGGCCGTGGCAGGCCTTGTAGCGGCGTCCCGAGCCGCAGGGGCAGGGTTCGCGCGCGCCGACGACCGGAACGTCGGCGTCGGCGACGGCCGCGCGGCGACCGCCGGAACCCTGCGAGCCCTGGGCGGAGGCCGGCTTGCCGGCCTTTGTCTGCGGTCGCTTCTTGGCCATGGCGTGGGTTTCTCCCGGGTGCGGCGGTAGGTCTTGGCCGCCGAGCCTAGCCCCTCGCGGGGCTTCTTCCCCGCCGCGGCCGGCGGGACGGCGGGGCGGTGCCCCCAAAGCGCGTCGCGCGGCGACCGTACGGAAGGGGCTCGCCGTGAACGGCCGCGCGGGGATCGGCCGTACGGACATGAGCCGTCGGTACGCCTTCGGCCAGTTCGGACGTACGCCTTCGGCCAGTTCGGACNNACCCCGCCGGCCGTACGGCGCCCAGCCGGTGCCCGGCGCCGGCCGTACGGCAGCCGCCCGCTGGTGCCCGTGGCGACCACCGGCCGCCGTTGTCGGCGCCCGGAGAGCCGTCAGGCGTGGTCGTCCAGCAGGTCGGCCACGTCGAGCCCCGGCAGCACCGCGAGATCCACGCGTTGGCGGAAGCCGTCGGTCCGTGGGCCCGCCTGCAGGCGGGCCCAGACGGTGACCCCGCCTGCCACCTCGTCGCGCACGCCCCAGTCCTGAGCGAGCGACGTGATGATGTTGAGTCCCCGGCCGCCCCGTGCCGTCACCGAGGGAGTGGCCGGAAGTGGTCGGGTCGGGCCGCCCCCGTCTGTCACCTCGACGGTCAATCGCCCGTATCCGTCCACGCGCCAGGCGGCGCGCACCGCATTGTTGTCGCCCGCTCCCGGAAAGCCCGCGTGCAGCGGACGCCCGTGCCGGTACGCATTGCTGAGCAGTTCGGAAAGGACCAGAACCGCATCGTCGACGACCGCCTCCGGAACACCGCTCATGCACAGTCCCTCGCGCATCCGGCGTCTCGCCATGCCCACACCGGCCGGACCGTGAGGCACGGCCATTATCGATGAAGTAGGCACCTCTTGTGCCACCACCAACGCCACCCCCGAGACCTCCTTTGCCCCACGCCAGAAGATGGATGCCCCCGCGCGGGGCGCTGGAAACCGGCCACCCGCGATCCGGTGGCGCACTCGGGACGATCCGTGACCGGCTGAACGCGCCGGTGCACTCCGTGCCACGGCGGCGGCTCACGGTGCCGGCGGGCGGTACGGGCGGCCGAGCTGGGAGAGGACCTGCTTGGGGCGGTTCGTGATGATCGCGTCCACGCCGAGCCGGACGCAGCGCTCCACGTCGGCGGGCGAGTCGACGGTCCAGACGTGCACCTGGTTGCCGGCCCGGCGCGCGCGCTCGACGTACTCGGGATGGTTCCGCAGGATCCGCATGCTCGGGCCGGCGATCTGGGCCCCGCCGGGAAGCCGGCCGTCGCGGAGGCGCGGCGAGATGAACTGCATCAGATAGACGGTCGGTACGCGGGGCGCGCCCAGCCGTACTCGCTGCAGGGAGCGCGCCGAGAAACTCATCACCCGAACGGCCGGGAGCTCGCCGGCCGGCGGATCGGTCAGCCCGAAGCGGCGGAGGAGCTCCAGCAGCCGGGCCTCGACGTGGCCCGCCCAGCGGGTCGGGTGCTTGGTCTCGACGGCCAGCTCGATACGGCGGCCCGAGTCGGCCACGAGTTCGAGCAGTCGTTCGAGGGTGAGGACAGAGCTGCGCTCTCGGTCCGGGGCCTCGTCCTGGTTCTTCCAGGCGCCGAAATCGAGGGCGGAGAGCGCGGAGAGCTCGAGGGCCGACACGGCGCCGCGGCCGTTGGAGGTACGGTCGACCCGCCGGTCGTGGACGCAGACGAGGTGCCCGTCGGCCGTCAGCCGTACGTCGCACTCCAGGGCGTCGGCACCGTCCTCGATGGCTTTGCGGTACGCGGCGAGGGTGTGCTCCGGTACGTCCTCGGACGAGCCGCGGTGGGCGACGACGGAGATGGTGTTCGGCCCTGGACGGACATCGGAGGCCGGGCGTGCGTAGGTCACCGCGTTATGGTGCCACCGCCGGGCGGTGCGCCGCGCGGGAGGCCGTGCGGCGCGCTCATGGGAGTGCCGGCGGAGTGTGCGGGCAGGCGTTCGAGTGGAGTGTCCCGGTGACGAGCCGGTGACAAGCCGGGAACGGGCTGGGGGGCGTACGCCCTCGAGACGCCCCGGGGACCGCCCGGGAGGCGCCCCGGAAACGCCTGGGAGACGCCCCGGGCAGCGGCTCGGGAGACCCCCGGGGATGCGTCCGATTCTTCCGGGATAAAGGATGGCGGTTCAAGGGGCCGCCGTGCTTACGGTGCTCTGACGCGCCGTGGGAAAAGCTGTTGGCAGACGTATCTTCGATGTGGGCCGTGACCCGATGATTTCCGTGCACCTGAGGAGAGAGCCGTGAGCACCGAGAACGAGGGCACCGTCCCGTCGGGGGCGGAGCGGCCGGCGGCGCCCGAGGCGCCGCTC
>DOWQ01000615.1 GCA_003519485.1 Streptomyces sp.
GCTGACCGAGCACACCGGCGCCCATCATCACGGCTGCGCGCCGGCCCACGACCGCGCCGTCCGCGGCACCCCCGCCGACGGCACCGACCGCACCGGAGCACCATGAAAGAGACCGGCAACTCCGCCACCGGGCCGCAGGCCCCCACCTCACAGGCCCCCACCCCCCGGACGTCCACTTCCCGGGCGCCCACGCCCCGAACGCCGGGTACCCGCGCCGCCGGGCCGACCGGCCCCGCCCCGCTCCGCCCCGTACCGCCCCCTCGCACTCCGCACCCCGCACCGGCCGCCCCGGCGGCCGCCCCGCCCTCCGTTGTCGTGATCGTGCCCACCCGCGACGAGGCGGAGAACGTCGGCGAGCTGCTCGGCCGCCTGGACCGCGCGATTCCCCAGGAGCTGGCCGCAGAGGTGCTGTTCGTCGACGACTCCCGCGACAGCACCCCCGACGTGATCCGGGCCGTCGCCCGGTTCTGCCGGCTGCCCGTCGCGGTGCACCACCGCGAGCGGCCGGAGGGCGGGCTCGGCGGCGCCGTCGCCGAGGGCATCCGCCGCACCGCCGCCCCGTGGATCGTCGTGATGGACGCCGACCTCCAGCACCCGGCGGAGCTCGTCCCGCGGCTCGTGCTGCACGGCGAGCGGGAGGGCGCGGAACTGGTGGTCGCCAGCCGCTACGCCGACGGTGGCAGCCGCGACGGGCTCGCCGGAACCTACCGCACCGCGGTCTCCCGGCTGTCGACGCTCGTCGTCAAGGCCGTCTTCCCGCAAGCCCTGCGCTCCGTCTCCGACCCGATGAGCGGCTTCTTCGCCATCCGCCGGGCGGCGGTCGAACGGACCGGGGGCAGCGGCGGCGACCACGGTTCCGCGTTGCGGCCGCTCGGCTACAAGATCCTGCTGGAGCTGGCGGTGCGCTGCCGCCCACGGGGCGTCGCCGAGCTGCCGTACACGTTCGGCGAGCGGTTCGCGGGCCGCTCCAAGAGCACCGTGCGCGAGGGGCTGCGGTTCCTGCGCCATGTGGCGGCCCTGCGCACCGCGAGCGCCGTCGCCCGGCTGACGGCCTGCGCGCTGATCGGGCTCTCCGGTTTCGCTCCCAACCTGCTCGCGCTGAAGCTGCTCACCGAGGCCGCCGGCCTGCACTACGTACCGGCCGCGATCGTGGCCAACCAGCTCGCGCTGCTGTGGAACTTCCTTCTCACCGACCGGCTGCTGTACGCCGACGGCTCCCGCCCCGACGGCCGTCGGCCCGGCGGCCGTCGGCCCGGCGGCCGGGGGCGCCACCGGAAGCCGCGCTCCCGGCCGTTCCCCTGGCCCGCCCGGCTGCTGGGTTTCGCCGCGCTCGCCAACGCGGACATGCTGCTCCGGCTGCCGCTCACCGTGTTCCTGGTCTCCGGAGCCGCGCTGGCGCCGGTGCCCGCGACGGCCGTGGCCCTGCTGCCGACCTTCCTCGTCCGATTCCTGCTGCTGGAGCGGGTGTTGTACCGCCCTGCCGGCGCAACCTCCCCCGGCGTGGCGCGTCGGAGTTCGGCAACAGAAGCGGACACAACGGGCAAGAATGAGTGGACATAGCACTCATGCATGGGTGTTGGGGTACCAAACACTTCGAAACTCGCTTTTCGTGCCCGACCGAACGAAGGAGCACCATCAGTGTTCTCGAACGCCCCGCCCCGAGCGGCCGCCGACTCGCGGAGGCCCGAGCTGTTGATCCGGGCCGTACGGGCCGTCGGGCGCTGCGGGGAGCTGGCACACCACGTCCTCACGGAGCCGGCGACCGCCCCATGGCTGTCCGCACCGCCCGACCTGCCGACCGTGACCGCCGACATCGAGCTGTGGACCAGGATCTTCGCCGGCGATGTACCGTCCGACGAGGTGCCGCACCGCTTCGAGGAGCGGGCCGTCGAACACGCCCGGCGGGGCACACCGCCGGCGAACGCCGTCCTCGTCCAGCACGGCTGTGTCAATGTGCTGGTCGGCGCGCTGATCTCCTGGCTGGACGACGGCCGGCCGGCCCCGCAGGCGGCGGAGGCCCAGCGGGCCGTCGGAGCCGTCGCGCTCCGCACCCTGCAGACGGCGACCGCCGCCATCGCCCGGAGTTACCTCGACGCGGCGACGGCACGCGCACCGCGGTCGCGGGGCCCGGCCCCGGAACCGCGGCGCTGGTGCCTGGCCGTGATGGTGCGCGAGGGGGAGAGCCGACAGGCCCTGGAGCGGTTCCGGGCGGTCAACCCGCAGGCGACGGTCAGCGTGAGCGACACCACGCTGACCGGGTTCACCTCCCGGCAGCCGACCGTGCCCGAGGGCCTCGGGCCGTACGGGACCGCACCCGTGGAAGCGGACGACACGGCCCGCGCCGCGCGCCGGTCCGCCCTCGCCGCCGCGACCGCCCGCCACTACCGGCTGGACCATGTCGACGCCGGACAGGCCGTGCCGCTGCTCGCCGCCCTCGACCTGGACCCGGAGGAGCGCGAGACCTTTCTGACGGCCTGTCTCGGCCCGCTGCACACCACCGACCGCAACGAACACCTCATGGAGACGCTGCACGCCTACCTCAGCCACAACCTGTGCACGACCGCCGCCGCCCGCAGCCTCTACGTCCACCGGCACACCTTCGCGTACCGGATGCGCTGCATCCGCTCCCTCACCGGTCTCGACCCCGACCGGCCCTTCCACCGGCTGCGCGCCGAACTCGCCCTGCTGCTCAGGGAGGCGTCCCGGCCGGGTCTGCCCCGGCCCCGGCCCACTTGACCGCCGTGCGGTTACGGCCGGCCGCCGTACGGCTGCGCCCCACCGCCGTACGGTCACGCCCTGGGGGCGACCTTGCTCAGGCCGTTGATGATGCGGTCCATCGCGTCGCCGCCCGTCGGGTCGGTGAGGTTCGCCAGCATTTTGAGCGTGAAGCGCATCAGCAGCGGGCGGGTGAGCCCGCGCTCGGTCGCCAGTTTCATGACCTTCGGGTTGCCGATCAGCTTCACGAAGGCGCGGCCCAGCGTGTAGTAGCCGCCGTAGGTCTCCTTGAGGACCTTCGGGTAGCGCTGCAGGGCCAGCTCCCGCTGCGCCGGGGTCCGCCGGGAGTGCGCCTGTACGGCCACCTCGGCCGCGATCTGCCCCGACTCCATGGCGTAGGCGATGCCCTCGCCGTTGAACGGGTTCACCATGCCGCCCGCGTCGCCGACCAGCAGCAGGCCCCTGGTGTAGTGCGGCTGCCGGTTGAAGGCCATCGGCAGCGCGGCGCCGCGGATGGGGCCGGTCATGTTCTCCGGGGTGTAGCCCCAGTCCGCGGGCATCGAGGCGCACCAGGCCTTGAGGATCTCGCGCCAGTCCAGCTCCTTGAAGGAGCCGGAGGTGTTGAGCACGCCGAGGCCGACGTTCGAGGTGCCGTCCCCCATGCCGAAGATCCAGCCGTAGCCGGGCAGCAGCCGGTCCTCCGCGCCGCGCCGGTCCCAGAGTTCGAGCCAGGACTCCAGGTAGTCGTCGTCGTGCCGCGGCGAGGTGAAGTACGTCCGCACGGCCACGCCCATCGGCCGGTCCTCGCGCCGGTGCAGGCCCATCGCCAGGGACAGTCGGGTGGAGTTGCCGTCGGCGGCGACCACGAGCGGGGCGTGGAAGGTGACCGGGGTCTTCTCCTCGCCGAGCTTGGCCCGCACGCCGGTGATGTGACCGGTGCGCTCGTCGATGACGGGCGCGCCCACGTTGCAGCGCTCGTGCAGCCGCGCGCCGGCCTTCTGCGCCGCCCGCGCCAGCTGCTCGTCGAAGTCGTCGCGCCGGCGGACGAGTCCGTAGTCCGGGTACGAGGCCAGCTCCGGCCAGTCCAGCTGGAGCCGGGAGCCGCCGCCGATGATGCGCAGGCCCTTGTTGCGCAGCCAGCCGGCCTCTTCGGAGATGTCGATGCCCATGGCGACGAGCTGCTTGGTGGCGCGCGGCGTGAGGCCGTCGCCGCAGACCTTCTCGCGCGGGAAGGCGGTCTTCTCCAGCAGCAGGACGTCGAGACCCGACCTGGCCAGGTGGTACGCGGTCGCGGAGCCGGCGGGGCCTGCCCCGACGACGATCACATCGGCGCTGTGCTCGTTGAGGTCGGTGTGGGTCACGTCGGCACTCCCGGCCAGAGGTGGCGCGCCGGCCCGGCGGGGCGGCCTGCGCAGGACGCCCCAAGTCTATGCAGCGGTACGGCGGCTGCCCCGCCGGGGCCGGGGGCCGGCGGCGGCCGCC